>NZ_CP031012.1:3000000-3189134 GCF_009497775.1 Alcaligenes faecalis | reverse complement strand
CAAGCGTTATAGGATCAAGCGAATAAGTGCATATGATGGATGCCTTGGCGATCACAGGCGATGAAGGACGCGGTAGCCTGCGAAAAGCTACGGGGAGCTGGCAAACAAGCTTTGATCCGTAGATGTCCGAATGGGGAAACCCACCGTAGTAATACGGTATCCCATGCTGAATACATAGGCATGTGGAGGCGAACCGAGTGAACTGAACCATCTCAGTAACTCGAGGAAAAGAAATCAACCGAGATTCCGGAAGTAGTGGCGAGCGAAACCGGACCAGCCTGGATGTTTTAGCGTATTGAATAGTCGAATGGAATGGAAAGTCCAGCCGTAGCAGGTGATAGCCCTGTAGGCGAAATTCAGTACGTGGAACTAAGCATCGAACAAGTAGGGCGGGACACGTGAAATCCTGTCTGAATATGGGGGGACCATCCTCCAAGGCTAAATACTCGTGATCGACCGATAGTGAACCAGTACCGTGAGGGAAAGGCGAAAAGAACCCCGGAAGGGGAGTGAAATAGATCCTGAAATCGTATGCATACAAACAGTAGGAGCACCTTCGTGGTGTGACTGCGTACCTTTTGTATAATGGGTCAGCGACTTACATTCAGTGGCAAGCTTAACCGAATAGGGGAGGCGTAGCGAAAGCGAGTCCGAATAGGGCGATTCAGTCGCTGGGTGTAGACCCGAAACCAGGCGATCTATCCATGGCCAGGTTGAAGGCACGGTAACACGTGCTGGAGGACCGAACCCACTAATGTTGAAAAATTAGGGGATGAGCTGTGGATCGGAGTGAAAGGCTAAACAAGCCTGGAGATAGCTGGTTCTCTCCGAAAACTATTTAGGTAGTGCCTCGTATATTACTGCCGGGGGTAGAGCACTGTTATGGCTAGGGGGTCACAGCGACTTACCAACCCATGGCAAACTCCGAATACCGGCAAGTACAGTACGGGAGACAGAGCACCGGGTGCTAACGTCCGGACTCAAGAGGGAAACAACCCAGACCGCCAGCTAAGGTCCCTAACTATGGCTAAGTGGGAAACGAAGTGGGAAGGCATAGACAGTCAGGAGGTTGGCTTAGAAGCAGCCATCCTTTAAAGAAAGCGTAATAGCTCACTGATCGAGTCGTCCTGCGCGGAAGATGTAACGGGGCTAAGCCATAGACCGAAGCTGCGGATGTGTACTTTAGTACACATGGTAGGAGAGCGTTCCGTAAGCCTGTGAAGGTGTTCCGTGAGGAATGCTGGAGGTATCGGAAGTGAGAATGCTGACATGAGTAGCGATAAAGGGGGTGAAAAGCCCCCTCGCCGTAAGTCCAAGGTTTCCTGCGCAACGTTCATCGGCGCAGGGTGAGTCGGCCCCTAAGGCGAGGCAGAGATGCGTAGCTGATGGGAAGCGGGTTAATATTCCCGCACCGTCGTAGAGTGCGATGGGGGGACGGATTGCAGAATGTTATCGGGGTGTTGGATGTCCCCGTTGGCGCATCATAGAAGGCACTTAGGCAAATCCGGGTGCGTAATTCAAGGGTGTGACTGGATAGAGCTTCGGCTCTAAACTAACTGGAAGCAGTTCCAAGAAAAGCCTCTAAGCTTCAGCTCTACGAGACCGTACCGCAAACCGACACAGGTGGACGGGATGAATATTCCAAGGCGCTTGAGAGAACTCAGGAGAAGGAACTCGGCAAATTAATACCGTAACTTCGGGAGAAGGTATGCCTCATTAGTGTGATGTGCCTGCGCACAAAGCATGAAGAGGCCGCAGTGAATCGGTGGCTGCGACTGTTTACTAAAAACACAGCACTCTGCAAACACGAAAGTGGACGTATAGGGTGTGACGCCTGCCCGGTGCCGGAAGGTTAAGTGATGGGGTGCAAGCTCTTGATCGAAGCCCCGGTAAACGGCGGCCGTAACTATAACGGTCCTAAGGTAGCGAAATTCCTTGTCGGGTAAGTTCCGACCTGCACGAATGGCGTAACGATGGCCACACTGTCTCCTCCTGAGACTCAGCGAAGTTGACATGGTTGTGATGATGCAATCTCCCCGCGGCTAGACGGAAAGACCCCATGAACCTTTACTGTAGCTTTGCATTGGATTGTGAACCGGCCTGTGTAGGATAGGTGGGAGACGTTGAAGCGTGGTCGCCAGATCGCGTGGAGTCATCCTTGAAATACCACCCTGGTCTGTTTGCGGTTCTAACCTAGGTCCCTTATCGGGATCGGGGACCGTGCATGGTGGGCAGTTTGACTGGGGCGGTCTCCTCCTAAAGTGTAACGGAGGAGTTCGAAGGTACGCTAGAGACGGTCGGAAATCGTCTTGATAGTGCAATGGCATAAGCGTGCTTGACTGTGAGACTGACAAGTCGAACAGGTACGAAAGTAGGACATAGTGATCCGGTGGTTCTGTATGGAAGGGCCATCGCTCAACGGATAAAAGGTACTCTGGGGATAACAGGCTGATACCGCCCAAGAGTTCATATCGACGGCGGTGTTTGGCACCTCGATGTCGGCTCATCTCATCCTGGGGCTGTAGCCGGTCCCAAGGGTATGGCTGTTCGCCATTTAAAGAGGTACGTGAGCTGGGTTTAAAACGTCGTGAGACAGTTTGGTCCCTATCTGCCGTGGGCGTTGGATATTTGACGGAGCCTGCTCCTAGTACGAGAGGACCGGAGTGGACGTACCACTGGTGTATCGGTTGTCATGCCAATGGCATTGCCGAGTAGCTACGTACGGAAGAGATAACCGCTGAAGGCATCTAAGCGGGAAACTCGTCTGAAGATTAGATATCCCGGAGGCTTGACCTCCCTGTAGGGTCGTCCGAGACCAGGACGTTGATAGGCTGGGTGTGGAAGTGCAGTAATGCATGTAGCTAACCAGTACTAATTGCCCGTGTGGCTTGATCCTATAACCCTTGAGGTTGTAGTGAGTTAAGTTGTTGACCACAGAACGTAATATTGAAGTGCAGCGCAACCCGCGCTCGACACCTTCGTAACCGCTGCTAGCTGATCCGTACTGATCGCTAGCGGTGTGCTTCTTCCAATTGGCTGGGGCGTCCCTTAAAAGACGACTCGGCAACCAGTTACGCTTGACGACCATAGCGAGGTGGTCCCACACCTTCCCATCCCGAACAGGATTGTGAAACGCCTTTGCGCCGATGATAGTGGACGGACGTCTGTGAAAGTAGGTCATCGTCAAGCTCTTATTCCTCAAAACCCCCGCAAGCTAAACGCTTGCGGGGGTTTTGTTTTATGGGTCGCTCACGCACAGGCCTGCTGCACGCCTTGATGGCATCATAGAAGAGGCGTTTCATACGCCGTTTCTTTTATCTGTATGGTAGTAGCTCTGCCACTGTCATACGGTTAATGCCCAAAGTATGGGTAAAATAGTTCGGTATAGTTATTGTTAATGCTTGTTTCAGGAGAACCGAATGAATCAGCCCATTAGCCCCGAGCTTGAACCAGGCTTGTCGCTGCGCAAGATTACGCACATCTGCTATGGCTTGTTTTCTTTGGCTATGATCAGTGCAGGTATCTTCGGTGCTGCAGCTGTGGCAGCTGTGATTCTGGCCTACGTCAAACGCGGCGATGCATCGGGCACTATTTATGCCAGCCATCTGGATTGGGTTATCAAGACTTTCTGGTGGGGACTTTTGTGGGTAGTATTGAGCGCTTTGCTGACAACCATCTTTATTGGTTGGGTAACCGCTCTGGTAGCCTTGGTGTGGATCATTCACCGTTTGATTAAAGGCTGGTTGGCCTTGGCGGGTGGTCAGGCTCTGGGCCACGACTACTAAGTCGAACCCATCTTGGAAGTGTTCTGGCGTAGCCCGGAAAGAAATATTCAAAAGGTGCTCATCTGAGCACCTTTTTTTATTTGGTTCTGTTTGTTCGGATTGGCTAGCATCTGCTTGGCCATGTACGCTGGCCTAGCTCTTTGGCCGGCGCTTGCAGCGTACCTCTGCTGATGAAAGCCTCAAGGCGCCAGCAAGTGGATCTGCTCGATATGCATATGGTGAAGACACTCACGCAGCAATAGCAGGTAAATACCCAGGTTTTGATTGTTGACCAGCTGATGGATATTTTCCAAAGAGCCCGCGTTGATCATTTTCAGACTGACTGCCCCTTGGCTGGCTGCTGCATACAGGGTGAACAGATCATCAATCATGTCCCGATTCAGGATGTGCTGCTCGCTGCCCTGGGCTTCCGTGAGCCAGGCGCTAAGCTCTTCAGCAAACTCCCCAGCGGCAAACACCATGAACTGACGCAGATCCAGGCTGGCTGGCATGATGGCGTCTTCAACAACTTCGATAGCATGCTCCAGTTGCGCTGCGCGTGAGCTGGAGTCCGCGAAACAGCTGGCTAAAAGCTGTACCCCACTTAGTTCTGGGAAGTGCTCGGTATGTACAGGGACACCTTTATGAGCCAGGCTGATTTCAGCGTGATCGGAGCTGAAATCAAGAACAGCCACTTGTGCTTGAGGATGAGCGGCTTGGAGGTTTTGCAGCAATACCGGGGTACTGGCTGGAGGTGGTGGTCTGGAGCTGTCTGACATAAATATCCTTGAGGTATTTCAATCCGTTTGCCCTTGCTCTCCTGCTTGCTTGAATAGCGTCAAAGCAAGATGCCGTTGTGTGTCGTGATCCACGATGGGGGCCGGGTAGTCTTGTCCCAGCCTGAATTCGATAGGAAGCTGCTTGGCTTGCCAGGGCGCATGCACAGCCTGCTTGTCCAAGGACGCCAGCTCAGGGACATAGCGTCGTATGAATTGTCCCTCTGGATCAAATTTACGCGATTGGGTGATGGGATTAAAGATGCGAAAGTAAGGCTGTGCATCACATCCGGTAGAAGCAGCCCATTGCCAGCCTCCCACATTGGAGGCTATATCGTAATCAAGCAGCTTCTGGGCGAAATATTGCTCACCCCAACGCCAGTCTATCAGCAAGTCTTTCACCAGAAAGGAGGCGCTGATCATGCGTAGCCGGTTGTGCATATAGCCGGACTGGTTCAGCTGACGCATGGCGGCATCAACAATTGGATAGCCGGTCTGGCCGTCTTTCCAGGCTTGAAACCAGTCTTCGCGATTAGGGAAGGGCAGATCCTTGTAGGCGGGCTTGAAGCTTTCTGTGGCCGTCTCAGGGTGGTGCCACAGGAACTGCTGGTAGAACTCTCGCCAGATCAGTTCGCTAAGCCATGTCGCCGCGCCCTCGGAGTCGCTGGGCCAAGCCTGAGATACCGCCTGGCGGATAGATAGCGTCCCAAAGCGCAGATGGGGTGCCAGATAGGATACGCCTCGTTTGGCCGGGAAGTCCCGGCGTTCCTGATAAGCGTGGATTCTGGGTTCGAATTGTTCCAGCAGAGTCTGGGCACCTTGCCAACCGGCAGGGTTCAGCAGTTTTGTGCGGGACTCTTCCTGAAAGCCCAATTCGTCCAAACTAGGTAAAGCTTGCTCGGGCAGCGAAGCCCATTGTCCTTGCGAGCAGTCATAGGCCTGGACATCCGCAGATTGGATACGTGCCAGCCAATTCCGCTTGTAGGGCGTAAAAACCGTATAGGGCTGCTTTTGTTGCGTCAGGATTTCATCTCGCGCAAAGATCACCTGGTCCTTGAATAGTTGCAGCTCCACGCCTTGTGCAGACAAGGCATGGCTGACAGCCTGATCCCGAGTGATGGCCGCAGGCTCGTAGTCCTCGTTCGTATAGACGGTTTTTGCATTCAGGCTGATCGCCAGCTCTGGAATTTTCTGTACAGGATCCCCGTAAACCGTGATCAGTTCGCTGCCATACTGGCGCAACTGTTCCTGAACCTGCAGCAGGCTGTCGTGGATAAAGGCCAGTCTTACATCCTCGGCAGGCAAGGATTGCAGGATGGTGCTGTCAAAGACAAACACACAGGCCACGGGCAAACCGCTTTTCAAGGCATGGTGCAGGGCGGCATGATCGTGCAGGCGCAGATCGCGGCGCAGCCAGCACAGGACACGTGGGGTTTGATCAGGTGGGGCAGGGAATGAAATCGGCATGAAGATGGGAAAACAGCGGGCTTGATGCCGCCAAATGAAAAAAGGGCCGCGGCTGAAAGCTCAGCGACGCGGCCCGATATTGCCTGAGGTGCCTGGGCACCCCATGCTTATTTCAGGTGAGCGCTGACCAGTTTGGTCAGTTCAAACATGGAGACCTGATCCTTGCCGAACAAGGGGCGCAGCTTGGCGTCGGCATTGATGTTGCGACGGTTCTTGGGATCCTGAAGATCGTGTTTCTTGATGTATTCCCAGATTTTCTTCGTAACTTCAGTACGCGGCAGCGCGCCAGAGCCAATCACCGCAGCCAGTGTTGGGCTAGGAGTGAGTGGTTTCATGAAGGCTGCATTGGGTTTGCGGGTAGCAGGCTTTTTTTCAGTGCTGGCCATGAACGGAACTCCTGAGAAACGAGTTGAAGGGGCGGGTTATGCGCTAGGGCACGACTTGTCTGTCAGCATACCGTGATACTCCCTATACGTCCAAGCCCTTTGTGAGTCGGAGCTTTGCCGGTCTGTAAGCAATTTTTCCAGTGTTTACAGGCTGCTGCAACGCACTATGGATTTGGGCTCGGGATTCCTGTGTCAATCATGCGCAGCACAGGTAGCTGTAGCATAATGATGGATTCGGCCTGCTGAAAGGCAATTGTGGCACCTGTTGCTTTATTGACGGTTCAAAGCGCGGGGCCTTTGTTTGATATTGAGTAAAGATATGAGCCCTACTGTGGATACCCTGGTCATTCGTCGTCCTGATGATTGGCATTTGCACCTGCGCGATGGCGCTGTGTTGGAATCGGTCTTGGGCCATACCGCGGCACAATTTGACCGGGCTATCGTCATGCCCAACCTGACTCCGCCCGTTACCGCAACCGCGCAGGCTCTGGCCTACCGCGAGCGTATCCTGAATGCCTTGGCCAAAACCGAGTACGTCGGCAAGTTTGAGCCTTTGATGACCTTGTACCTGACTGATAATACCCAGCCAGAGGAAATTGTTCGCGCCAAGGAAAGCGGCTTTGTGCATGGGGTGAAGCTGTATCCTGCTGGTGCCACCACAAACTCCGACGCGGGCGTGACAGATTTGCTGAAGAACTGCTCCAAGGTGCTGGCCCAGATGCAGGAATCGGGCATGCCTTTGCTGATGCACGGTGAGGTCACGGACCCCAGCATCGATCTGTTCGACCGTGAAGCCGTATTTATCGAGCGTGTGATGATTCCCATGCGCAAGGCTTTCCCCGAGCTGAAAGTGGTGTTTGAGCACTTGACCACGGCAGAGGGCGCCGCTTACGTGAGCCAGGCCGAAGGCCCGGTTGCTGCAACCATCACCGCCCATCACTTGCTCTACAACCGTAATGCCCTGTTCCAGGGCGGCTTGCAGCCACATTGGTACTGTTTGCCCGTCTTGAAGCGCGAGAAGCACCGCCAGGCTCTGGTGGATGCGGCAACCAGCGACAGCAATCGTTTCTTCCTGGGTACAGACAGTGCACCGCACTCGCGTAGCCGCAAAGAGCAAAGCTGTGGCTGTGCAGGCTGTTATACCGCGCTGCACGCGATGGAACTGTACGCCTCGGCTTTTGACAAGGCTGGCCGTCTGGACCGTCTGGAAGCCTTTGCCAGCCTGAATGGCCCCGCCTTCTACGGTTTGCCGGTCAATGAAGGAACAATGACGCTGCAACGCAGTCAGTTCACCATTCCCGAGTCCGTGGAAATGGCTGGTGAGCCATTGATTCCTCTGGCTGCCGGTCAAGCTCTGGACTGGAGTGTGGTGAGCTAAGGATGAAAGAAGCAGCCCGGTTCCAGCGTCTTTACTAGCGCGGAGCCGGGCAGCTCTTGATACCTGGTTTCACTGCGAGATACCGTCGTGGAAACTGCTTTTCTTGATGTGGCGTGGTCTGCTTTGGCAGTCCGCATGGCCGCCACCGCTTTGGTTGTGGTTCTGGTTTCGTGGTCAGTGGGTGCATTTGGCCCATTGATTGGTGGTGCTTTGGCGGGTTTACCCATGGTATTGGGCCCCGGCTTTTATTTTCTGTCTCAGCAGTTTCCTGCTGATTATGTGCAGCAGGCGGCAACTTATGCCGTGTATTCGCTTAGTGCGACTCAGCTGTTTTTGCTGCTCATCATTCTTTGTGCTCCCACCTTGTCGCCCTGGCGCACCTTGTTGTGTGCGGTAGCTGGTTGGGCGGTGGCTGCCTTGCTCCTGTCCTTTATGCCCGTGCAGCCTGTGCTGGGGCTAGCCTTGTTTATCGCCGTGACGGCGTTCAGCTTGCGTGTGTCGCGCCGTCTGGCTGGCATGAAAGGAAGCAGCAAAGCGAAAGCAGGCTGGGGTTTGCTGATATTCAGAGGGGCTTTGGCAGGACTTCTGGTCGCTATCGTGACCACCAGCAGTTCTTTGCTGGGGCCGAGCCTGTCCGGGCTGATTATGGCTTTCCCCATTGGCTATACCGTGGTGGCGGTGACTATTCACCAAACCTTGGGTGCGGCCAGCTTGGTAGCGACCTTGCGTTCAGCGTTGTGGGGGACGGGCAGTCTGGCTGGGTTCTGCACCACGTTGGCGCTGACCTTCACGCATTTGCAGTGGCTGACAGCCTTGCTGCTGGCTGCCGCCGTGTCGATTGCGATTACCTTGTTATTGGTGTTTCGCCCCTGGGCTCGCCGGGGCTAAGCACTTATTCTGCGTCGAACAGATCCTGACCCTGTGTGTTGCGTGGAGGCGTTAGCCCCAGGTGACGCCAGGTGTTCAGGGTAGCAATGCGGCCCCTAGGTGTGCGTTGCAAAAAGCCGTGCTGGATCAGATAGGGCTCGATCACATCTTCGATTGTGTCGCGTTCTTCGCCAATAGCTGCGGCCAAGCTGTCTACCCCTACTGGGCCACCGTCGAATTTATGCACGATGGCTTCCAGCAATTTTCTGTCCATCAAATCCAGGCCTTGCGGGTCCACTTCCAGCATGGACAGGGCGGCTTGTGCACACTCGGTATGGATGATGCCGCCGGTTTTGACTTCAGCGTAGTCGCGCACTCGGCGCAGGAGCCGGTTGGCAATACGTGGTGTGCCGCGTGAACGACGGGCAATTTCGTAAGTGCCTTCGTCCGTTGTGCTGACATTCAGTAGCCCGGCACTGCGCGCCACGATATGCGTCAGGTCTTTGACGTCATAGAACTCCAGACGGGACACAATGCCAAAGCGGTCGCGCAAGGGGTTGGTCAGCATGCCGGCGCGAGTAGTGGCACCGACCAGGGTAAAGGGCTGCAAATCCAGTTTGACGCTGCGGGCGGCCGGGCCTTCGCCAATCAGGATGTCAATTTGAAAATCCTCCAGCGCTGGATACAGAATTTCTTCGACGACGGGTGACAAGCGATGAATTTCGTCAATAAACAGAACGTCGTTAGGTTCCAGATTTGTCAGCAAGGCGGCCAGATCACCGGGACGCTCCAGCACGGGGCCGGAGGTCTGGCGCAGGTTCACCCCCATCTCATGGGCAATGATGTGAGCCAGGGTGGTTTTACCCAAACCGGGCGGGCCAAACAGCAAGACGTGGTCCAGCGCTTCCTGGCGTTGGCGAGCAGCCGCAATAAAGATTTCCAGCTGTTCACGCGCCCGGGCTTGCCCGACATAGTCCTCCAGCATCTTGGGTCGCAAGGCGCGTTCGATGGACTCTTCGTTGGGTGACAAGGGTTTGGGCGTAATGATGCGCTGTTCAGAAGGCAGGCTGGAGAGCGAATCGGAGTGTATGGCCATGATGACTACGCTGATTGAATATACAGTATGGTACACCAAGCACTAGCCGCCTGAGTACCAAGGCGCATGGCCGTGTGCATGGAATGCCTGGGCAAATCGTTCGTCCTGTGCCACCCGGCTAGTTTTGTGCGGGCAGGTCTAGGCTGCTTCGCATGGCACCGCGCATAATGTGGGCTGGAGTTTTCAATCGAGATTTTAGCCATGTCCCTGGAATTACCTGATTTTGCTGATGTTGTAGCCGCCGCTGAACGCTTGGCGCCTGTGGCACACCGCACACCGGTCTTGACCTCCGCAACCTTGAACGAGCGCCTGAATGGCGAAGTCTACTTCAAGTGCGAGAACTTTCAGCGTATTGGTGCTTTCAAGTTTCGTGGTGGCTTCAATGCGCTGGCGCGCTTGAACGAGCAGCAGAAAAAAGCAGGCGTCGTGGCTTTTTCCTCCGGCAATCATGCGCAAGCGGTGGCCTTGTCGGCCAAGCTCTTGGGTATCCCGGCCACCATCATCATGAACTCGGATGCTCCGGTTGCCAAACTGGCGGCAACGCGCGGCTATGGTGCCAAAGTGGTCGAGTACGATCGTCTGACTCAGGATCGTGCACAGATTGCGCAGGAGCTGGTGGATCGTGAAGGGCTGACCTTGATTCCTCCCTTTGCACATCCCGATGTGATTGCGGGGCAGGGGACGGCAGCCCTGGAGTTGCTTCAGGAAGTGCCGGACTTGCAGCAGTTCTACGTTCCATTAGGCGGCGGTGGCTTGCTGTCGGGTTGCTTGCTGGCCGCCAAGGCCATGGCACCGGCTTGTGAAGTCTTTGGTGTGGAGCCGCAGGCTGGGGATGATGCCCAGCAGTCCTTGCGCAGCGGGGAGATCGTCAAGATTGCACCGCCTGCATCGATCGCTGATGGTGCGCTGACCCAAGCTTTGGCACCCATGACGTTTGAGCTGATTCGCAGCATGGTGACGGATATTTTGACGGTGCCTGATACCGAGCTGGTTCAGGCCATGCGTTTCTTTGCGGAACGCATGAAGATGGTGGTGGAGCCTACTGGTTGTCTGGGTGCCGCTGCGGTAATGCGTCAGGGTGACTTGCAAGGCCGCAAGGTTGGCGTGCTGATCAGTGGCGGGAACGTGGATGTATCTGCCTTGGGGCGCCTGCTTGCTTGATGAGTGGAATAGTAAAAAAGCCGGGCCGTTCGTATGAACGGCCCGGCTTTTTATTCATTGCAGCGTCGTATCAAGCGCGTGACAGCGACTTCAATGCCTGCTTGATGCCTTCTGACACATCAATATCATCCGGCAAGGCTTTGACAGCAATACTGGCTTCCTTGTTGGAGTAGCCCAAGGCTTCCAAAGCGTGCAGTACATCATCACGGCTATTGGGAACCGCGCTGACTGTGCCGCCGCTACCCAGGTCTGCGCCCAGCTTGCCACGCAGTTCCAGCAAAAGACGTTCGGCGGTTTTCTTGCCTATGCCAGGAATCTTCACCAGACGGGAAGTCTCCTGGCGGGTAATCGCATCGGCCAGTTCTTCAGCGCTCATGCCCGAGAGCAAGGACAGGGCTGTGCGGGCACCAATGCCCGTGACTTTGATCAGTGCTTTGAAGGTGCTGCGCTCGTTCAGGCTGGAAAAGCCAAACAGCACGTGAGCATCTTCACGAATAGCCAGATGGGTGAACAGATTGACCTGTGCGCCAAGTTCCGGCATTTGGTAGAGCGTACTCATGGGTACATCGATTTCATAACCAACCCCACCTACATCCACACAGATGGTAGGTGGTTGTTTTTCGATCAAGGTACCCCGGATGCGACCTATCATGACGTTCCTTCTGGAGAGTTAGCCCAAGATCCGGCCAGCGCGAATGCGACGGCGCGGCCCGGTGGTGATGGCTCCGCTTTTTTGCAGGCCGCCCACCACACTGCTGTGATGAGCATGGCTGATGGCGCAGGCCAGGGCATCGGCCGAGTCCGGCGCAGGCAGGCCGTTCAGCTGCAAGAGCCGCTGGACCATCAACTGGATTTGTTCTTTGGCAGCGTGACCGCTGCCGGTGACGGTTTTCTTGATCTGCAAAGCCGTGTATTCATGTACATCCAGCCCACCTACGGCCAGCGCGCACAAGGCGGCGCCCCGTGCTTGCCCCAGCAAAAGGGTAGAGGCAGGGTTGCTGTTTACAAAGACTTTTTCGATGGCAGAGGTATCGGGCTTGCTTTGCTCAATCACTTCCGTGATGTGAGTCAGAATCAGCTTTAGCCGCTCTGCCAGAGGCAGATCAGGCGGGACCACAATGGTCCCGCTAGCCACATAGCGCAAGCTGGGCCCCTGGGCGTCGATCACTCCGAAACCAGTGCGACGCAAGCCAGGGTCTATGCCCAGGATTCGCATATTAGTGACGGAAGTGGCGTGTGCCGGTCAGGACCATGGCAATTCCACGCTCGTTGGCGGCGGCAATGACTTCGTCATCACGCACGCTGCCGCCGGGTTGAATCACGCAGGTGGCGCCCGCTTCGGCAACCACATCCAGACCATCGCGGAAGGGGAAGAAAGCGTCGGACGCGACCGCCGAACCTTGCAGGGTCAAGCCAGCGTTTTCTGCTTTGATGGAGGCGATACGGGCAGAGTCCACACGGCTCATCTGGCCAGCGCCTACGCCCAGTGTCATACCTTGGCCGCAGAACACGATCGCGTTGGATTTCACGTACTTGGCGACGTTCCAGGCAAACAGCATGTCTTGCATTTGCTGGGCAGTAGGTTGGACTTGCGTCACAACCTTGAAGCCTTCGGTGTTGTCGCGGAACGTGTCGGGCGTTTGCACCAACCAGCCACCACCGACACGCTTGACGTCAAACGCGTTGTGAGCCTGACCGGGCTGAATGCTCAGTACGCGCACGTTCTTTTTCGCGGCAAACACGTCCAGAGCACCTTGGGTGTAGGAAGGTGCCAGCAGCACTTCCACAAACTGGCTGCTGATCGCCTGGGCAGCGGCTTCGTCCACTTCGCGGTTAAAGGCAATGATGCCGCCAAAGGCTGAAGTTGGATCGGTTTGGAATGCTTTGCGGTAGGACTCTTCGGCAGTTTCGCCCAGGGCTACACCGCAAGGATTGGCGTGCTTGACGATGACGCAAGCGCCTGCATCAAAGCTGCGTACACATTCCCAGGCGGCATCGGCGTCAGCAATATTGTTGTAGGACAGTTCCTTGCCCTGCAATTGCTTGTAGCGACCCAGCAGACCTTCGCCAATGGTGCCGTCTGTGTAGAAAGCCGCGCTTTGGTGTGGATTCTCGCCGTAGCGCAGGGTCTGTTCCTGTTTGAGCTGAATGGTCAGCACATTAGGCCAGGTGTTCACTTCGGGGGCGCTGTCCTGGGCTGGCTCGGCTTGAGCCAGGCTAGTCAGGTAAGCCGCAATGGCACCGTCGTAAGCGGCGGTGTGGGCGTAGACCTTGGCAGCCAGTTCCAGACGCAGGCCGTAAGAAGGGTGACCGGCTGGGCCATCCATATCAGCCAGTACGCGTTCGTAATCGACAGGGTCAATGACGACACAGGCGCCGCCTTCAGGCGTGCCGTGGTTTTTGGCAGCAGCGCGCAACATGGCGGGGCCACCAATATCAATGTTCTCTACCGCATCGGCAAAGGTGCAACCAGGCTTGGCAATGGTTTCACGGAAAGGGTAGAGGTTGACGACCAGCAGATCGATACGGTCAATACCGTGCTCTTCCAGAGTCTTCAAGTGTTCGGCGCTGTCGCGACGGGCCAGCAGGCCACCGTGAATTTTTGGATGCAGTGTTTTGACACGGCCATCCAGAATTTCAGGCGAGCCGGTGTGCTGGGCCACTTCGGTGACGCTCAGGCCAGCCTGGGCCAGCAGCTTGGCAGTGCCGCCAGTGGATAAAAGCCGCACTCCGCGTTGGGCGAGTGCTTGGGCAAATTCGACAATACCGGTTTTGTCGGAGACAGAGAGAAGAGCTGTCTGGATTTTCATGGAAGGTGAGACGTGAGAGTTAGGAATCAGGGTTGCAGATTGTGGGCGCTGAGCTTCTTGCGCAAGGTACTACGCGTGATGCCCAGCATTTCTGCGGCCTTGGATTGGTTGCCCGCGGATTTCTCCAGGGCAACTTGCAGGACAGGCCGTTCCACGCAGGAGATGACCATCGACAACAGATCGCGTGGCTCGGATTCGCCCAGATCGGCGAAGTAGCGTTCGAGGCGTTCACGTACGGACTGTTCTAGTGGGTTGGTCGTTGACATTTTTTTCTGAAGGTATACGTAGTACTTAAATACAAAAGAGCCACACAGCTGTCTTTTATTGCAGGTAGGGCTGGTCCAGTTCGCATTCTTGAAACCAGTGAGTAATGGCTTCTAACTGATCTGCACAGTTTTCGATACGATTAATCTGATCCAGCCAGTGTCGGGAGTCCGGCATATCCGACAGATACCAGCCTATATGCTTGCGGGCAGTACGTACTCCAGTGTGCTGCCCGTAGAAAGCGTAGTGGTCTTGCAGGTGTTCGATCATGCAATCGCGCAGCTCGCCAAAGGTGGGGGCTGCCCGATGTTCGCCATGTTCGAGGTAATGCAGGATTTCCCGGAAAATCCAGGGTCGCCCTTGCGCGGCTCGACCGATCATGACGGCATCCGCTCCGGTGTACTCTAGTACGAATTTTGCCTTTTCGGGACTATCGATATCCCCATTGGCGATGACCGGAATAGAGAGGCTGTTTTTGACTTCGCGTATGGTGTCGTATTCGGCGTGGCCCTGGTAGAAGTCGCAGCGGGTGCGGCCATGCAGGGTCAAAGCGGCGATGCCGATATCCTCGGCCAAGCGGGCAATACGAACAGCATTGCGCGATTGCGCATCCCAGCCGGTGCGGGTCTTGAGTGTAACCGGAACCTGGTAGGGAGTACATGCCTTGACAACGTGTTCAAGGATTTCAATGATGCGTGGCTCGTCACGCAAGAGGGCGGAACCCGAGGCCACGTTACAGACTTTTTTGGCCGGGCAACCCATATTGATATCAATGATGCGAGCGCCTTTGCTGATATTGAACACGGCGGCTTCGGCCATCATTTCAGGGTCGGAACCGGCAATCTGGACAGCGACCGGATCCGCTTCACCTTCGTGATTCAGACGTCGTGCTGTTTTCACACTGTCCCACAAGCGCTTGTTGCTGGCGGCCATTTCCGAGACGGCATAACCGGCGCCCAGCGTCTTGCACAGACGACGGTAAGGTCTGTCTGTTACTCCAGCCATGGGGGCAATGAAAATAGGGTTAGGAAGGGTCCAGGGGCCGATACGCATGGGGAAGATTTTAACCCTGCGACACGGGTTCGTGGGCAAGGACTTACAAGAAGAAAAGGGCAGGCCCCGCATCGGAGCCTGTATGGCAGGTGGGCTTAGGCGCGCATCCCTTGCAGCAATTGCCGGGCAAATGGCTGACGGGCGAAGGGCAGGGTGTCCATGGCCAACAGCCCCAGACCACATGCATGCTGTATCAGTGGGTTTTTGGTGGCAAACAGACGCGGCAAGGTGTCGGTGATGGCGGCGGTCAACCAGCGATCCGGACGACGTAGACGTGCGTAACGTGCCAAAAATGGATCGGGGTTCTGGCTGCAATCGGCTTGCCAGGCGGCCAGGCACTGTGACAATTGTGCGACATCACGCAAGCCCAGGTTCAGACCCTGGCCGGCAACCGGGTGCAAGGTCTGGGCGGCATTGCCTACTGCCAGCAGGCGCTCGGACAAGCGGCTGGGGCCAGCATGAAAGGCAAGCGGGAAGATGTGGCGCTTGGAGACCAGCTCCAGATGCCCCAGACGCTCGCCAAAGGCTTGCAGCATGGCGGCCTGAAACTCTTCGACAGGCAGCTCGGACAAGGATTGGCTACGTTCCGGGCTATTGCACCAGACGATGGCGTACAAGTCGGGAGCATCGGGGTGGGGCAGGGCCGCAAAGGGGCCGTGTTCGGTAAAGCGTTCGTACGCCCAGCCGGTTTGAGGCTGGCTGGCACGCACAGTGGTCAATAGGGCATGTTGTCCGTAATCGCGTCGCACTCCGGTAGGACGAACACCATCACACTGCACGGCAATCAAGGCCGTGGCCTGACCGGCATCGTGGTCGACCAGAATCTGTTTGGGGGCGGAGTGGGTGCGGGCTTCCTGAGCGGGCAGCATCGTGACGCCGCTGTCCCGGAGCCGGGCATGCAAGGCCCAGAGCAAATCATCGTAATGAACTACAGCGCCCAGATCGGGTACGCCCAGCTCGTCGGCCTGAATCAGGCAGCGGCCCAGACGTCCTTTTTGGGAAACATGCACGGTGCGCATCAGAGCGGCACGCTCGGGCCAGGCTTTGAGTTGATTCAGAATCAGACGACGGCTGCCGTGATTCAGGGCCAGGGTGCGCGGATCGCCCTGAGCATGTTCGGTGCTGGCCAGATTGAAGTTTTTCCCCAGAACGGCAATGCGTGACGGGCTTGGGTGCTGGGCAGCCAGCATTAGCGCCAAAGATGCGCCTACGGGACCGGCGCCACAAATGGCGATGTCGTAGTCGGTGGCATTCATGGGGACCTCATGACGGCAAGGAAGTAATTCAGGTATTGTACGGGAAGGTGGCTGTCAAATTGGCTTTAAGCAAATGACAGCTGTGCGCAATGGCTGGCAGCACAAGCCCGGATTGGATGCCCTGCATGTCTCAGCAGACTTTGTCATTTGAACAGACCAAACCTTTTCGCCATAAAGTCACCGCCGCGTGGCTGTCTCTTCTATTAGGCGTGGTGGGTGCACACCACCGCTATCTGGGCAGACGTTTTTGGTATGTCCCTTTGGTGTTTACCGGCCTGGCCATTCTGGGAACGCTGGTGTTGCATCAGGGCCTGGATTCGCTGTTCCCCAATTTGCTGATCCTGCCAGTCAGTGCCGGGATTATCGAGGCGGTTATTCTGGCCCTGCGCAGCCCGGAAAAATTTGATGCCCTCTACAACCCGCAAAGCGATCAGCATAATCAGCATGGCTGGCCCAGTGTGTTGACGGCGGTGGTGTCTACGGTGGCCTTTGCCAATATCAGCCTGTTCTGGCTGGTGCACATCATCATGGCCTTTTATCGCTACATGGGCTGGCTGGATCTGTCTGTGTATTAAACACATCAAGTGCCTTGTAAAGTAAAGGTTTTTCACAGGCCCGCCCTTGTGGCGAGGCCTTGCGCACGTTACAATACGGGTTCTTTGGTTTTATAGGAGCTGTGTGGTGAATCCCGACCCCGGCGACAGTGCTAGTCGATCTATGTTCGACCTATCTATGTCCAGGCGCGTTCAGGCCCGCTGATTCCTTCACAGCTTGCCGCGTCCTGGAAGTTTCAGGGCGTGGTGTCTCAGGCGGCTGTTCTGCTGCCTTAAATTCCCCGCCATTTCATTCTCTAGAAAGCCTTTGGTTTTCCGAATCCTGATGTGTTGCAACTTTAATGTGCAATAGGGGGAATGTATGCGTATTTTTGATCTCTTTTTGCGCCGTGCCGGCATCCAGGCTTCTGCCCTGCGTGCTCGTGCCCCTTTGTCCGTCTCCCGTTTGACGGTTGTCTGCCCTCGTGGCGATCTGGCCCAGATCCGGCGTCGTATTTACTCGGACCTGAATACGGCGGGCATCCGCGTGGCCAATGTGCAGGTAGACCATTCCGATACGCACGATACCGCGTGCGTGACCTTGACCTGCCCGCCTGAGCTGCGTGCAGAACTGATGCAGCGTGCACGGCTGATTCGGGATTATCCCGGTGTGCTGAATGTGAAGTGGGCAGGACGGGAGCGTATTGCTATAAACTAAACCGCAACTGGATTTGCGGATGGCGCTGCTATGTCCTTGCTCGACTGGCTGACACCTTGGGAGTTTTCTCCTGTTCTGCTTTTGACCTTCTTGCTGGTCATTGCTTTGTACGTCCGGGGGCGGCAAGTACACCGCCCCAATCTCTTGCGCCAGTCCTTCTTCTGGATTGGCCTGATTCTCCTCTACCTTTCCTTGCACACGCGCCTGGACTATTACGCCGAGCGCATGTTCTTCATCCATCGGGCCCAGCATTTGATCCTGCATCATCTGGGCCCCTTGTTCCTGATGGGTGCCTATCCCGGTCAAACCTTGCGTGCGGGTCTGCCTTCAAGCTGGCGACGGGCTTTGGCGCAATGGTTGCGCCGCCCTAGTGGCCGACGTGTTCAGGCTGTTCTGACCAACCCGATACTGGTCGCCTTTCTATTTGTTTTCCTGGTCCTGATCTGGATGCTGCCCACGGTGCAGTTCTATTCCATGCTGGACTGGCGTCTGTACTGTTTGATGAACTGGTCTGTGGTTATCAGCGGAATCATGTACTGGAACCTGATTCTGGATCGTCGGCCTTCGCCACCGGCCAGGCTGTCGGTGGGTGGGCGTATACTTTCGCCGGTTATTACCATGGTGCCGCAGATGATTGTGGGCGCCATCATCACGTTTACCGAATACGACCTTTATCCGATTTTCGATTTATGTGGTCGTGCCATTCCGGGTATGGATGCGCTGGCTGATCAGGTCATGGGTGGCCTGATTATGTGGGTGCTGGCCGGTCTGGTGGAAGTGTTTGGCCTTTTGTATGCCTTGGGCACCTTGATGCGCTTGTCAGCGCGTCACCGTTTGCCAGAATCTCGCAAGCGAACAAGCGCTATGATGGTCAGGGCCAATTGATTTTGTCGGGAGTACCCATGCAGTTTAAACCCGCCCGTTCCGCGCTTTCTTTATGTCTGGCCTTGTCGCTGGCTTTCGGTTCAGTGCTGCCTGTACAGGCGCAGCCTATGGGCATTCCTTCCATGGGGGCGGCCTCGGGTGCTGAGCTGTCTCCCGCTTTGGAACGGACGTTGGGCAATGCCATCATGGAGCAGGGCAGGCGCTCGCCCGAATATGTGTCGGACCCGGATATCAATCAGTATCTGACAGATATGGGCCGCAAGCTGGCCCAGTACGGTCCCGCCATGGCGCAGCCCGTGACGGTATTTGCCTTGCGCGATAGCAGCATCAACGCCTTCGCCTTGCCTGGTGGTTATATCGGTATTCATAGTGGTCTGTTTACGGCTTCGCAGTCCGAGTCCGAACTGGCCTCGGTGCTGGCGCACGAAATTGCTCACGTGGCGCAACGTCACGTTGCTCGCGGTATTACTCAAAGTGCACAAAGCAACCATTTGCTGATTGCCGCCCTGGCCGGTGCCTTGTTGGGCGCCTTGGCAGGCAGTGGTGATCTGGCGATGGGGGCGGCGGCCTTCGGGCAAGCGGCGGCGGTGGACCGTCAGCTGGGCTTTTCGCGTCAGGCTGAGCAGGAAGCTGACCGTGTTGGTTTCGAGATGCTGCTCAAGGCAGGTTATGAACCACAAGGCATGGTGCAGATGTTTCAGCGTCTGGCTGCGGCTTCGCGCCTGAATGAGCGTGCGACAGCCAATGAGTACGCCAGCACTCACCCCATGTCCCAGCAGCGTGAGTCGGACATCAGTAACCGGGTGCGCGGTCTGCCGGCCAGCAATTATCAGGACACACCCTCGTTCTGGTATATCCGTGCGAAGTTAATGGTGATGCAGGCCGGGGGCGGCCAGTCCTTGCGCGTTCTGGAGCAGGCGCTGCAAAGTACGAACCAGTCGCAAAGTGATCTGGAGCGCTCGGCGGCGCAGTACGGTCTGGCCTATATTGCGCAAGGCCGTCAGGATTATGAGCAGGCTCGTGTGCATCTGACTGAAGCGCGAGGGCAGGGCAAGTTCCAGGCCCCTGAACTGGATACCCTGGATATACGCATTGCGATTGCCGATCGGGATGTGCAAGGTGCCTTGAATCTGGCCAAGCAGGCCTGGCAGCGTTGGCCCAAGAGCCAGGGGGTTGCCCTGGCGTATGTGCAGGTCTTGCAGCAATTGGGGCAAAACGATCAGGCGCAGGCTTTCTTGATGGAACGCATCAAGCAATGGCCTGATGAACCTCAGTTGCATCAGCTGCTGGCACAAACCTATGATCGTTTGGGTGATGGGGTGAAAGCCCGACGCGCCATGGCGGAATACTATGAATTAGTCGGGGCTTTGCCTACCGCTGTGGAGCAATTGCAGCAGGCCCGTAATCTGACTCAGGACTTCTATCAGCAATCCGAACTGGATACGCAGATTCGTCAATTGCGCGAACGTGTAGAAAGTGAGCGTGTCTTGCTGGAGCGTTTCCGCTCCTGATGAGCCCGCAGGCCCGCTTTAGCCAATCTTAGCTATTGGTTTCAAAGAAGCGGGCCAGCCGCGCGGGTAACCAACCCATATTGCCGGGAATGCTGCCCGTAATGAAACCTACGTGCCCGCCTTCGGCAGGTTGGTGCAGCAGGATGGAGTCCGAGCAATCCTGAATCGTGGGCAAACTGTCGTGCGGCACGAAAGGATCATTGCGGGCATTCAAGACCAGCGTAGGAACTTTGATATTGCGTAGCAAGGGCTTGCTGGACGCGCGCGTCCAGTAATCCAGCGCATGGCTGAAACCGTGCATGGGCGCGGTATAGATATCGTCGAAGTCGCGTATGGTGCGAGCCTGATTCAAGCGGGCTGTATCGACCATGCCTGGAAAGCGATGAGCCTTGTCCTGCAGCTTGCTGCGCATGCTTTTCAGAAAGTAGGGCGAGTAAAACCAGCGGCCCATGCGGGACTCGGACAGGTAACGACCACAAGCGACCAGATCCAGCGGGACCGAAATGGAGGCGCATGCCTGCAACCAGGAAACCTCGTCACCCGCTTCACCCACATATTTGAGCATGGCATTGCCGCCCAGTGAGGTGCCGGCTGCGTGCCAGCGCACATTGGGCAGATGGCCTCGAACCGTATTTAGGATAAAGCTGATTTCTTCCGAGTCGCCCGAGTAATAGGCGCGCGCCATGCGATTCGGGAAGCCCGAACAACCCCGGAAATGGGCGACCACCACAATCCAGCCGCGAGCGCGGAAGTACTGCGCGATTGCCTGGATGTAATGGCTGCGGCTGCTGCCTTCCAGTCCGTGAAACAGAACCAGAGCATGGGTATCGGCCGAGCTGGGCAGGCTGTCCCAATCCTGGGGCTGCATCCAGCGGCGGGCGGCGGTGCGGGAGAGATGGGCGTCGGGTTGGGCGGTGGCGCCGTTGGCCAGCTTGTCGGCAAACAGGCCCGGCCCGGTCCAGTCCAGATCCAGGAAGTCGCCATCGGGGGTATCGATCCTTTGACGGACAAAGGCGATATGGTGATGGCGGGCAAAAAATGCCCCGTGAATGGTCTGTATGTGTCCGCCAGGCAGCCAGGCGGGCAGGGGGCAGGCGCTGGAATCCAGACGGGCAACCACGTCGGTGTGACGCCAGGGTTGCGCGTCTGCTCCGGGCACGAGGCCCGGCTCTATCGCATTGCCAGAGGGGGGAGCAGTGGGGTCCAACGAAGCCAGATTCAGAAATTAATGACCGTGAACCTTCTCGCCTTCTTTCAGGCGGTAGCGGGCACCACAGTAAGGACAAGCGGCTTCGCCTGTTTTGCTGATATCGATATACACGCGGGGGTGCATGTTCCACAGCGTGCCACCTGGACGGGGGCAGTGCACGGGCAGATCGTCGGCTCCGACCATAATCAGTTCGTGATCTGCTTTTTTAGGTTCGATAGCGGCGCTCATAAGGTTCCTGATAACAATGAGAGGGGTAAGAATACCGTGCACGCAACGGCGGTGCCGAACTTTACGTGCGTAGACTAGCGATTGTAGCAAGACCCGGCCTGTTTTTTCTTGACCTTATTAAGGGAGCAAGATGTTCGTGTCCTGGTTTTGCTTCTAGAATAAGAAAAATCATAAGCAAAGCTGCCACCGCTGTTTACAGCTAGCGGGCAGCACATCTCAGGAGACGGCGTGTCAGCCATCACAAGATTATCGGCCTTGTTGCCCAGTGCACAGGATCGTGTGCACATGCGCGCCGGTTTCATCGACTTTATTCCCGCCTTGATTGCCACTGTGGTCTGGGGTTTTGTGACGGGCGTGGCCATGGTCAAGTCCGGCTTGAGCGGGTTTGAAGCCACCTTGATGACCTTGTTTGTGTATGCGGGCTCGGCCCAGCTGACGGCCTTGCCGCTGATCGAGTCTCACGCGCCCCTGTGGCTGATTTTCACCGCCGGTTTTATCGTCAATATCCGCTTCATTATTTTTGGAGCGGCCTTGCAGCCTTTTTTCCGTCATCTGAGCTGGAAAAAGCGCCTGGGTCTGGGCTATATCACCAGTGACATGGTGTTTGTGCTGTTCATGTCCAAGTATGGCGACTCCAAAGAGCGCGGCTCGCGCGAGCATCTCTGGTATTACCTGGGCATTATCCTGCCTGGCTGGTTGAGCTGGCAGATTGCCTCCTTGTCGGGCATTGTGCTCAGTGCCTATGTGCCCCCTTCCTGGTCGCTGGAGTTTGCGGCCATTCTGGCCTTGTTGGCGCTCTTGATTCCCCTGGTCAACAACCGCGCCATGTGGGCCTGTTTGATTACGGCCAGCGTGATTGCGTGGGTCGGACAGGCGCTGCCCCTGCGTTTGGGACTGGTGGCAGCCGTGCTTGGCGGAGTGCTGGCTGGCGTGGCGGCAGAACAACTGCAACGGCATAGGGATGCACGGTGATGAGCGATTGGCAGTATGATTGGTACGTTTTGGGTGCAATCGCCCTGTTGGTGTTGTGCAGCTTGCTCACCCGCTCAGGCTATTTCATGTTTGGTGATTTGCTGCCCCTGACCGAACGTATGCGGCGCGCCTTGCGCTTTGCTCCGGTAGCTGCTCTGGCAGCAATCATTATCCCGGAACTTTTGCCTTGGGCTTACGGCGACACCCCCCGATTGGATATTAAAGCTCTGGCCAGCCTGGTGGCTGTGCTGGTGTTCATCCGTACCCGTAACGCTGTTTGGGTAATCGTGGCCGGGATGGTGGCGTTCTGGCTGATACGTGCCGTGATGCCATAAAATCCTGACGCGAGTACTTACACGCCCGTGACTGCTGTTGAGGCAGGCGGGCTTAAGTTAAAATAGGATTGTTACAAATGCTTGCCACTCGTGGCAAGCCGACTTTTTGCGTACATGACAGATAAAACTCCTTCGACCCCCAATGACCTTACGTTTGCTGATTTCGGTCTGCACCCTGGAATATTAAGCGCCGTTACCGAGGCGGGATATTCCAAGCCTACGCCTATTCAGGCCGAGGCGATTCCCGTGGTGCTGGCCGGCCGTGATGTCATGGGGGCAGCCCAGACGGGTACAGGTAAGACGGCTGCCTTTTCCTTGCCTATCCTGAATCGTCTGATGGCACACGCCACGACCAGCGCTTCGCCTGCCCGCCACCCGGTGCGGGCTTTGGTGTTGACGCCAACCCGCGAGCTGGCTGACCAGGTGGCTGAGAGCATTGCGCTCTACAGCAAATCGGTCCCCTTGCGCTCGACAGTGGTGTTCGGTGGTGTGGATATTGGTCCGCAAAAAGAAGCCCTGCGCCGTGGTGTTGAAATTGTCATCGCCACCCCAGGCCGTCTGCTCGATCACATCGATCAGCGCACGATCAATTTAAGTCAGGTCAGCATTCTGGTGCTGGACGAAGCTGACCGCATGCTGGATATGGGCTTCCTGCCCGATCTGGACCGTATTGTTTCCTTGTTGCCCAAGAGTCGCCAGGGCCTGTTGTTCTCGGCAACGTTCAGCAAGGAGATTCGCAAGCTGGCCCGCAACTTCCTGAATGATCCGGTCGAGATTGAAGTGGCTGCCCGCAACGCCACCGCATCGACAGTCACCCAGGTTGTGTACCCCATGTCAGCTGACGAGAAGCGTCGTGCTGTCGCGCATCTGATCAAGACCAAGAAGCTGACCCAGACCATCGTCTTTTCCAATACCAAGATAGGCGCCGGTCAACTGGCACGCTATCTGGAACGTGAAGGCATCAAGGCGGAATCCATCCACGGCAATAAAAGCCAGCTGGAACGCATGAAAGTGCTGGACGCTTTCAAGAGCGGTACTGTGGATGTTCTGGTCGCTACCGATGTGGCCGCTCGTGGTCTGGACGTGGCCGGCATGCCTTGCGTGATCAACGTGGACCTGCCGTACAACGCTGAAGACTATGTGCACCGTATTGGTCGTACTGGCCGTGCGGGTGCCTCGGGTGAAGCCATTGCTCTGATGGCTCCCGATGAAGAGCATTTGCTGCAAGAAATTGAAAAGCTGATTGGCACGGCGGTGCCACGTCTGAAGCTGGATCTGCCAGCTGCTGCTTCTTCCTCGTCCCGTTCCGGCTCCAACCGTCACGAGCGTGGTGAGCGTCGTTCGTATCAGTCGAACACGCCGCCCGTGGACGAGTTTTTCCTCAAGCCTTACGAGCCATCTACCGCTGCTGCGCCCAAGCCAGCGGTAACGACTCCTTCCAATGCAACGCGCAAGCGTTCGGTGGGTGTTCTTTTAGGCGGCGGCCGCTACTAAGGCGCGCAAATCCCCCGGCCCGGCATCAAGCACCGGGCTGCGTTCTGAGATGCTATGCACCAGACGCTCCAGATGTTCGATATGAGGCAGCATGGGACCGTAGAAAACGGTCCCATTTTCGTTCTGGATCAGCAGCGTGGGGAAATCTTCAATATCTTCATCGCCCACTAGCTCGGGCTGCTCTTCAATATCAATCCAGATCAGGCAGGCCTGGGGAAACTGTGTGGCCAAAGCCTCAAAAGCGGGCTGATACTGCTGACAGGTTTTGCACCATTCGGCACAGAAACAGGCAATCAACAAAGCATCGGGTTCGGCTTGCAGGTGGGCCGCCAGAGCGGGTAGATCGTGTTGGGCGTTGAACAAGGCCATAATTTCATACAGACAAAAAGAAGCGACTGTGTCTATGATACTCGGGTAATTGATTTTGCTTAGCAGGAGCTGTATGTCCGTATCTTCGTCTGCCCCCTCGCGATCGGGTCCTGCTGGCGGATGGGCCAGCATTTCCATCGCCTTCAAGCGTTCCCTGGTGTCACAATTTCAGCCTCGCATGCTGGTGGCCCTGGTCATGCCTTTCCTGATCATGTTTGTGGGCCTGATTTTGCTGAGCTGGCTCTTGTGGACGCCCATTCAGAACTGGCTGCTGGAACTGCTGGGCGGCTGGAATGCCTTTGAGTCCGTCGATCAGTGGCTGGTTGGCCTGGGCCTGTTCTCGCTGAAAGTGTATCTGGCACCTCTGCTGGCTTTGGGCATTTTGTTGCCTCTGGCCGGTGTACTGGGCCTGATTATTGCCGCTGTGCTGGTCATGCCTTTGGTTCTGGGCCACTTGCAGCAGAAAGATTATCCCGATCTGATCAAGCAAGGCCACAATGCCACCGTCTATAGCGTCTGGAACGCCGTGTGGGTGGGAACCTTGTTCGTGGTGGGGTGGCTGGTGACCTTGCCTTTATGGATTTTCCCTCCTTTTGCCCTGATTCTGCCTGTGCTGTGGTGGGTGTTTGCTCTGACACGCATGTTGCGGGTGGATTCCCTGGTCGAACACGCCAATGTGCCGGAGCGTAAATATCTCTGGTCCCGTCTGAATAGTCAGTACTGGTTGATCGGTCTGATCTTTGCCCTCCTGAATCTGATTCCACCGGCCTGGCTGGTCTTGCCTGTGTTCTCGGCTCTGGTATTTGCCCACTTCTCTTTGGAAAACCTCCGTCGCCTGCGCCAGCACGAGGCAGCTGCGGCTTCTACTCCGCTTATTGACCATGACAACTAAGGATCAAGCCATTATTCGTCTGATTATCATTGGTGACGAAATCCTGTCGGGACGTCGCTACGATAAACATTTTTCAAAACTGATCGAGCTGCTGGGAGCCAGAGGCTTGCAACTGGGGGGCGCACAGATTATCCCTGATGATCTGGACACGATTGCCGCCACCCTGGAGCGCAGTTTTGCGACGCCGGATATTGTGTTTTGCTGTGGTGGGATTGGCGCGACACCGGATGACCAAACCCGTCAGGCGGCGGCCAAGGCCTTGGGTGTGGCACTGAAACTGCATCCCGAGGCAGCGGCCTTGATTACCGAGCGCTGTGCTGAAAATGAGCGCAATGGCGTGGGTAGTGCCGATATGTCCTTGCCCGAGAACCAGCAGCGCCTGCAGATGGGCGTGTTCCCGGACGGTGCGGAAATCGTGCCCAATGTCTACAACAAGATTCCCGGTTTTTTCATTCGCAACCACACGTTCATGCCGGGCTTTCCTGTGATGGCCTGGCCCATGATGGAGTGGACGCTGGATACGCGTTATCGGGAACTGCATCATCTGGCCCACCGGGTCGAGCATTCTTTCCTGGCGTTCAACTTGCCAGAGTCGCGCATTACGCCGGCTATGGAGCATGTGGAGTTGAACTGGCCGGGCGTGAAAGCCTTTAGTTTGCCCAGTGTTGGCGAGTCGGGCGGCCAGCCGCATATTGATCTGGGCGTTAAAGGGGAGCCAGAACCGGCGGCAGAGGCCTTGGCTTATTTGCGCCAGCAGGTGCTGGATCTGGGGGGGAGCTTGAGCCCTGCGCTAAAATAGCTCTTGCCAAGCGCGCGGCCATTTCATATTATGGAATTTGTTGCGTTGCATCATAATTCTCCTAATAATGACAACAAATTCCTTTACGCCTGCAGGCGCGTCTTCAAGCAATGGTGGTCAGATGTCGATCCAGGTTCTGGAACGCGCCATGATTCTATTGGACGAACTGGCCAAGCAATCTGAGCCAGTGGCATTGAAGAATCTGGCGGCTGCAACTGGCCTGCATACCTCGACCACACACCGTATCCTGAATGATCTGGTGGTGGGGCGCTATGTGGAACGCGTGGACAGCGGTCTGTATCGATTGGGCATGCGTTTGCTGGAACTGGGCTCCCTGGTTAAGGGGCGCTTGAACGTGCGTGCGGCGTCCCTGGCTCCCATGCGCGAGCTGCACAAGTACACCGGCCAAACGGTGAACCTGTCCTTGCAGCAGGGCGATGAAATTGTCTATGTAGAACGCTCCTGGAGCGAGAGCTCCGGCATGCAGGTGGTGCGCGCCATTGGTGGTCATGCACCTTTGCACTTGACCTCGACCGGCAAGCTGTTTCTGGCTTCCTGGGAACCGCGTCAGGTTCGGGCCTACGTCATGCGTACCGGTCTGGCCGGTGCCACCCGTAACAGCATTACCCAACTGGAATTGCTGGAACGCGAATTGGCTCAGGTTCGTCGTCTGGGTTATGCCCGCGATAACGAGGAACTGGAGATGGGCGTGCGCTGTATTGCGGCAGGTGTGTACGACGACACCGGCAAGCTTTTGGCGGGTCTGTCCCTGTCTGCTCCGGCCGAGCGTTTGCACGACGACTGGATTCCCGTTCTGCTAAGTACCGCCGCTAAAATTTCCGAAACTCTGGGATACGACAAGCAGCGCTAAGTCTGTGTTTTTGCGTTGTTTATACGTTTTGAAGATAAGCTCAAGGGTGTTTTGTTGCAACGCAACAAATTCCGTTGACTTTGTTTTGGATAGCGCTTAAAGTTGAATTGTTGCGGTGCAACATAGAAGGTTTGCCTTGCGTAGTTGCGAATGGGCCGGGCCTTCTTCAGACCCTTGTCTAGTAACACTGACACTAATTTTCACGCTGGCTTGACCCAGGCCACGTATCTCCAAGGAAAACATCATGAGTGCTATTCCCCAAAACGTACTGGAATCCCAACAAGCTACTTTGAACAACCTGTTCGCTGCTCAAGGTCAATTGCTGCAAGGCTTTGAAAAGCTGGTTGGTCTGAACCTGAATCTGCTGCGCAGCTCGCTGGAACAAGCTGCTGGCCAATCCCAACAAGCCATCAACGCCAAAGACGTGCAAGACGTTGTCGCCCTGTCGCAAAGCGTGGCTAAGCCTAACGCTGCCCAGGCTCTGGAATACGGCAAAAGCGTTTACGACATCTTCTCCGATCTGCAACTGAACCTGTCGCGCATCGCTGAAGCTCAACTGGCTCAAGGTCAACAGCACGCTGCTGACGCTATCGACCAGTTGGCCAAGAATGCTCCTACCGGCACCGAAAGCGCTGTTGCTCTGCTGAAGTCTTCCTTCGCAACGGCGACCAACGCCGCTGAAACCGTTGTCAAGGCTGCTCGCCAAGCTGCTGATGCTGCTGAAAGCAACATCCAGGCCGCTACCAACGCCAGCCTGAAAGCTGCTGCTCAAGTTGCTGAAGCCGGTAACAAAACCGTTGAAGCAGCTACTGCTGCTGCAACGGCTGCCACCAGCAAGAAGTAAGCATTTGCTTGCTGACTTGATCAGGCGCTAAAGAAAAAGCCAGCTCATCGAGCTGGCTTTTTTCTTGCGTGCAGAGCAAGCGGCTAACTTGCTTTTGAATGCAATGCTGTTGCCCGCTTCAAGCGGGCAATAGGCGTTTTACAGGGCGCGAATACACTCGGAGATCAGGGCCGGGCCTTTGTAAATCAAGCCGGTATACAGCTGTACCGCCTGGGCACCTGCCTGGATCTTTTCCTGAGCCTGACGGCCAGATTCAATACCGCCCACACCAATAATCGGGAAGTCGGGACCCAGTCGCTCGCGCAGGCGGCGAATTACGTTCAAGGACAGTTCGTGCACGGGTGGACCGGACAAACCGCCTTGTTCCTGGCCGTGACGCAAGCCTTGAACGGCATCGCGCGACAAGGTGGTGTTGGTGGCAATAATGCCGTCCAGACCTTGCGAGGGTACGGTGTCCGCAATGGCATCAATCTGCGATTGATCCAGATCCGGGGCGATTTTCACCACGATAGGCACGTAGCGCTGGTGTTCTTCGGCCAGCTCGGTACGCAGTGCTTGCAAGGCACCCAACAGGCGGGCCAGTTCATCCTGAGCCTGCAGTGCACGCAGGTTCTGCGTGTTGGGCGAGGAAATATTTACGGTGACGTAATCGGCGTGAGGGTAGACCGCACGCAGACAAGTCAGATAGTCCTGATCGGCCTGCTCAATAGGCGTGGTCGCGTTCTTGCCAATGTTCAGGCCCAGAATGCCGCCTTGCGAACGGAACTGGCTTTTGCGCACATTATCAATAAAGGTATCCAGGCCGTGGTTGTTAAAGCCAAAGCGGTTGATCAGGCTATTGGCTTCAGGCAAGCGGAACAGGCGTGGTTTGGGATTGCCGGGCTGCGCTTTCGGGGTAACCGTGCCAACTTCGACAAAACCAAAGCCCAGTGCACCCAAGGCATCAATATGCGCGCCATTTTTATCCAGACCAGCGGCCAGACCCACAGGATTGCGCAACTTCAGACCCATCAGCTCCAACGGTTTGCTGGGCAGATCTTTCAGCAAACTGCTCAAAATAGGAGTTTGGTGGGCGCAATGCAGGGATTTCAGAGTCAGTTCGTGAGCGTGTTCAGCATCCAGACTGAACAGCACCCGACGAGCCAAGGGATAAAGGCTGAATAGGGCAGACATGGGGATCGATAAAAGAGGACGTTAAGCCAGCCATTCCCAACGACCTTTCATCAGGAGCTGGTAGGGGCGAAAGCGGGTTTTGTAGGCCATTTTACGGCTTTCTTCGATCCAGTAGCCTAAATAGAGCCAGGGCAGGGATTGTTGACGGCAATAGTCCAGTTGCCAGAGCACGGCGTAGGTGCCCAGACTGCCGGTGTCGTCGGGATCAAAAAAGGTATAGACGGCGGAAAGCCCGTCTTGCAGCACGTCGATGACGGCCACAATTTTCAAGGTTCCGTCGGGCTTACGAAATTCCAGCAGGCGCGAGGTGACATGGCTGGCCAGCAGAAACTGGGCGTACTGGGACTGGTCGTCTTCGTCCATGCCGGCACCGGGGTGGCGGCTGGCCTGATAACGGCGGTACAGCTCGTAATGTTCGGCATTCCAGTGCAGGGGCAGATCTTGTACGACCAGATTGCCGTGACGCTTTTTGGCACGGCGTTGGGCACGATCGGGCTGAAAATGCAGGGTGTCGCAACGCAGGGGCAGGCAGGCGCGGCATTGGTCGCAATAGGGGCGATAGGTAAAGGTGCCGCTGCGTCGAAAGCCTTGCTGGACCAGTTTGGAGTAAACCGTGTCGTTGATCAGGTGAGCAGGAGCGGCAACCAGTGAGCGTGCCTGTTGTTCTGGCAGGTAGCTACAACGATAGCTGGCGGTGGAATAGAATTGCAGCGTTTGAGGGCTGGTGGGTGCTTTGGGATAATTCATGCGACTCTGCCAAGCGTGATAGAGCCATTATGGGATGCTCGCGCCAGCCTAGCAAGTTGGGGGCAGGCCTAGTTGCAATGTCCCGCGTGGCCAGACCGGGCTGGGTTGATCTTTGGCCCAGGCCAGGGCAGCCATAAAGTCTTTCCGGGGGATGGGGCTGGCACCCAGACTGGCCAGATGCGATGTCTCTTGCTGGCAGTCTATATACGGGATGCCGGCGAACTTCAGAAATTCCACCAGATGGGCCAGGGCGATCTTGCTGGCATCGGTTTGCAAGGCAAACATGGATTCGCCAAAGAAAAAGCGGCCCAGATTCACCCCATACAAGCCACCGACCAGCTTGCCGTCCATCCAGGTTTCTATGCTGTGGGCGTAGCCATTGTGGTGCAAATCGGTATAGACCTGCTGAATATCCGGGCTGATCCAGGTGCCGGTGGCGCTGCGCTGGGCGGCGCACTGGCCTATGACCTGTTCAAAGGCTTGGTCGCAGGTGACACGGACAGGGGCGCTGTCCTGATCTTGCAGCCGTGCAATCTGGCGCAGCTTTTTGCCCAGGGAGCGGGATATCTTGAAATTGTCGACTTCCAGCACCATGCGTGGATCAGGAGACCACCACAGTACGGGGTCGCCAGGGCTGTACCAGGGAAACATGCCCTGACTATAGGCTTCCAGCAGGCGTGGAACGCTTAAATCCAGACCGGCGGCCACCAGCCCCTCGGGGCTGGCGTGTTCAGGGCTGGGCAGGGCCTGATCCGGAGCGACCCATACAAGCGACATGATCAGCCGTGGTCGCGGGGGGCGATATCAAATTCGTGAATCTGGAAGTGGCCAGCCTTGTGGTCTTCGACGTAACGCTCCAGGGTGGCGGTAACAGTGCGAAAAGCCAGGTTGTCCCAGGGGATGTCGTCCAGGTGGAAGAAGCGGGCTTCCAGGGATTCCGGGCCGGGGTCCAGCACGTCGCTGGTGACTTTGGCCAGGTAGTACACATGCACTTGCTCGGCGTAAGGCACGCTGATAACCGTAAAGAGCGGGCCGGGTTCGACCTGCGCACCGGCTTCTTCGCCCATTTCACGCAAGGCACCTTGTCCCAGTGTCTCGCCCAGTTCCATGAAACCGGCGGGCAAGGTCCAGGTGTTGTAGCGCGGTTCGATAGCGCGACGGCACAGCAAGACCTGATCGTCTTTCCACATGGGCACAATACCGACCACATTGCGGGGGTTCTGGTAGTGCACTGCGCCGCAGCTTTCGCAGACATCACGCATGCGGTTATCGTCCGGGGGCACCAGGCGTGTCAGTTTGCTGCCGCATTGATTGCAGAAGTTTTGCGTGCGTGGGGCGGGGAAATAGAAAGAGGCGGATGGCTGGGTCATGCAGATTCTGTGATGGCGGTTCAAATAGGATCGGGCTCTGGCAAAACAATATACGCCAATTCCTTGGCGGGCGACACGCAGGAAGACCAGACTGTCAGGGTACAGGCTTGCGGGTAGGCGGGCAAAGACCAGCCTTCGCTGTGTTGGGGCTGCTCCAGATCCAGACTGTCCAGACCGTGTTGTTCTGTACGTAATTGTTCCAGCAGGGCCGGAACATCGCGGCCCGCCAACAAGGCTGGGCCTGCCGAGGTACGCAAATAGAGCCTGCCTTCTGTGCTGATGTACCAGGCCTGGATCGCTTCTACTGTGCGGCCAGTATGGTCTTGCAAATGGGCCTGATCTTGCGCCAGGGACACAATCAGCGGGGCGGCGTCCAGACGAATGTAGACACGTTGCGGACCATTCTGGATAAACCAGCGGCCTTGTTCATCCGCCTGATAATTGCGATTGAAAAATGCCAGCAAACCCTGATGGGCAATGTGCTCGCCCACTTGTTCAGGACGCTGGTTGGCATCGCCAGCCGGATGATGACGCCAATGACCAGCCTGATCCAAAGAGATGTACCCGCTGACAGCGGGTACATTGGGCCATTTTTTCATGGCATCAATAACAGCAGCATCCATAAGCTTCAGCCTTACAGGGACGAAAACAAAGGGTGGCAACCGTATCGGTGCCACCCTTGATGGTGTGGGGCCGACGACAAGGTCGACCCAGGGGCAAGGCGGCTTGACGCCTTAAGCCATATAACTGCGCTGCATGGATCCGGGGATGGTGTGAGAAAGAGGCTTTTCAACTTTGATTTCCGGGGTGTCGTCGCCTTGCAGGGCTTTGGATAACAAATTGGACAAGCGCTCGCGCACGTCTTGGGGCACATGGCTAAATACACCCGAGAGCCATTCGATGTAATAGGGCAGCAGGTGTTCGCACAACTCTTGTCCGGCCTCGGTGAGTTTAACAGTGAGTACGCGGCGGTCCGAGGTATTGTTCTGGCGCACCAGCAATTGCTGCTGTTCCAGCCCGTCGAGCAGACCAGTAATGGTGGCGCGGGTAACGCCTGCTTGTTCTGCCAGCAGTGCAGGGCTCAGGCCAGACGGTTGGCGGCTAAGCAAGAACAGCAGAACCAAGCGACCTTCGGACAGGCCAAACTCGTTCAGAACGGAGCTGGAAGCGCGATTAATGCTGGAGGCCAGCGATAGAACGCGTAAACACAGTTCGATATCCTCGGTTTTAGGGTGGGCCTGGCGTTGGGATTCGCTCAGGATAGTTTGATATTTCAGATCGAGTAATTTCATAGTGCTGTGCCGTTGAGTAGTGCGCGGCAAAGAGCAGTAGTTATTTAGAAAGAATCAACAAAACCCAATAAAATCGGGTTTGCTTTCTTTTATTACTGAGCCGCTGCTTTTAATGTGGAAATTTATCTTATTTTTTAATTCCATTTTGACTGATTTAAACATCTTTTATTGATTAGGAATTTTCATTTAGTAAAATAAGACCAGTTTTTTTCAGTATAAGCGGCCATGGGTTTATAGAATAGTCTTAAAGCCTGTGTATACTCTTTCGCCTTCCTTTTTTTCTCAAACTGCAAGGTTTCCGGACTTCCAATCCGGGCAGCACAGGGATGATTTTTGATCCTGTGTTGTGAGTCTTATGGCTTAAACGCATCAAAATGATGCAAGCGCGCAACGCTCGTGTTCAAAGCGCCAGACTCTTGTTACAGACATGATGAGCGAGCTATATCAGAGATACACCGCTAAATTAAGCTGGTTTTCAACTGCCAGTCAGGAAGATAAGGCGGCCCAACTCAAGAAAAACCGCAAAACGACGCGCATGTGAGCGCTCGGCGTTTACAATGTTCAAAGCGCTTCCCGAGCTCGACGATGCCTTCAAAAAAGGCGGTTGGATCATTCACCCCGCTTGGCGGATTGCAATAGAGGCCCGTTTTTTACGGGCCTTTGCTTTCCGGAATTGGATACAAGCATTATCCAAAGCTTATTAGCGGTATTTGCCAGCATGTCCCCGAGCCCCTGCCAAGTTCGCAAGAAATGGTAGGGCTTTGTTCCGTTTGTAGTCCGGGATCGAGTATGAGGCGTATCAAAAAAGTCTTGCTATCGTTATTAAGGAAACGAAGGAATTATGAGTCAGTTCCGTATCGAACATGATTTGCTGGGAGACCGCCAAGTCCCCGATGAAGTCTATTATGGTGTTCATACCTTGCGTGCCAAGGAGAATTTCCACATTACCGGTACGCCTATTTCAACTTACCCGGAACTGATTAATGCTCTGGCGCTGGTCAAGCAGGCAGCTGCTCAGGCCAATTTCAAACTGGGTTTGCTGGAGCAGGATAAGCACGACGCCATTGTGGCCGCATGTGAGGCCGTACAAGCTGGCAAGTGCCATGAGCATTTCGTGGTAGACATGATTCAAGGCGGTGCAGGTACCTCGACCAATATGAATGCCAACGAGGTTATTTGTAACCTGGCCTTGGAACATATGGGTCACAAGCGCGGCGAGTACCAATATCTTCACCCCAATGAAGATGTGAACATGGCCCAAAGCACCAACGACGTCTACCCAACGGCTTTGCACCTGGCTGCCTACCGTTCGCTGGACCCGCTGTTTGCCGCCATGGAACGTCTGCGCGACGCCTTCCTGAAAAAGTCCGAGGAATTCTCCTCGTACATGAAGATTGGCCGCACTCAGTTGCAAGATGCTGTGCCCATGACCCTGGGTCAGGAGTTCAACGCATTTGCCACCATGATCAACGAAGACATCGTGCGCCTGAAAGAATCGCGCAAACTGATGTGTGACGTGAACCTGGGTGGTACGGCAATTGGTACCGGTATTACGGCTCACCCTGAGTATGCCGAGTTGGCTGTCGCGGCTTTGTCCGATCTGTCCGGTGTTCAGCTGCGCGTTTCTGCCGACCTGATCGAAGCAACTCAGGATTGCGGTGGTTTCCTGCACCTGTCGGGCGTGTTGAAGCGCGCTGCCGTCAAGCTGTCCAAGCTGTCCAATGACTTGCGTCTGCTCTCTAGCGGTCCTCGTGCTGGTATGGGTGAGATTTGTTTGCCCGCCGTGCAAGCTGGTTCGTCCATCATGCCCGGTAAGGTCAACCCCGTGATCCCGGAAGTGGTCAACCAGGTTGCCTTTGAAGTGATTGGTGCCGACATGACCGTGACCATGGCTGCTGAAGCCGGTCAATTGCAGCTGAACGCGTTTGAGCCTGTGATTATTCACTCCCTGCTGCGTAGCATGGCTTTGTTGAGCAATGCTTGCGACACGCTGACCCAGTTCTGCGTGGTGGGTATCACTGCCAACCGTGAATGCCTGGAAAGCAATATCGAGCGTTCCATTTCCCTGGTGACTGCCTTGAACCCGTTCATCGGTTACAAAGCCGCTACCTCGGTTGCCGCCGAAGCCTTCCAGACAGGTAGCAATATTCGTGACGTAGTTCTCAAGCGTGGTTTGATGGACGCCGAGACCCTGAACGAAGTGTTGCGTGCCGAATCGCTGATCCAACCTCGTGATCTGCGTGCTGCTGACCCAGCCTGAACCAATCTGAACCAGGCCCGATTGGCCAGTATTGGCCGACGCCGGTAACAGTTTGGGAAGCCTCCAATTTGGAGGCTTTTTTCTGCCCGCTCGATTCGTAAAGAGGGATACTGTCGCTTGTCTACAGGCAAGGAGCTGCAGGGGATGATGGAGTCGGTTTATTGGGCAGTGGCGTTTGGCGCCATTGTGGCGGGTTTTGTGCAGGGCTTGTCGGGCTTTGCCTTTGGCATGGTGGCCATGTCCTGCTGGGCCTGGTTTCTGGAGCCTCAGTTGGCGGCGGTGCTGGCGGTCTGCGGTGCCTGGACAGGGCAGATGATTGCCGCCTTTACCCGGCGGCGTACCTCTTATTGGCAGATCCTGCTGCCGTTTCTGGCCGGTGGCCTGATCGGCGTGCCTTTGGGCACCTATTTGCTGCCTTTTCTGGATGCGGCCGTATTCAAGGCGTTTTTAGGGACTTTGATGGTGATCTGGTGTCCCATCATGCTGATGTCCAGCCGTTTGGGCCATGTACGGGTACGTAGCCGTCTGGCCAATGCCGTGTCCGGCCTGATAGGCGGCATCATGGGTGGGTTGGGTGGCATGACGGGGGTGATTCCTACCTTGTGGACCACCATGACCGGGCTGCCCAAAGACGAGCAGCGCGCCGTTATACAGAACTTCAATCTGGCGACCCTGTCGGTGACTTTGCTGGCCTATATTGCTTCCGGTTCTATTCTGCCGTCCATGTTGCCATCCATAGGGCTGGTCATGCTGGCCGTGCTGATTCCTGTGCTGGCCGGAGCGCGCCTGTATGTAGGCATTAGCCAAAGCACGTTTCGGGCCATTGTTTTAAGTCTCTTGACCCTGTCCGGCATTGCCATGCTGGTCTCTTCGGTGCCACAGCTGCTGGCGCGCTAGAGCAGGTGGTTTAAGCCTCTAGGGTAATGCTCTATATCGAAAAAAGGCCGGTTTCCCTGATAATAAGTGTCGGCGATGGGAACGCATTTCGGCTTCCCGCCCACTGGAGCAGAGCCTGTGAGGTTTCTGGGATTTCAATTGTTGTTTGGTGATCATTTGGCACGCAGTGTGCGCGGGATATCCTGCGCTCCGCCCAGCCAGGCTTGAGTCAAAGTTTCATGGCGTTCTTGCGCCGTATTTGATTACCTGATTGCAACTGGAGTCTGCTATGACTGACTTGTTTGAAAATCCAATGGGCCTGATGGGCTTTGAGTTCATCGAATTTGCCGCTCCCCAGCCTGGCGTGATGGAACCCGTATTCGAGATGATGGGTTTCACCAAAGTGGCGGTACACCGCTCCAAGAAAGTGTCCCTGTATCGCCAGGGTGAGATCAATCTGATCCTGAACGAAGAACCCAAGAGCCACGCCGCTTACTTTGCCGCCGAGCACGGCCCTTCGGCCTGCGGCATGGCCTTTCGCGTGCGCGATGCGCAACAAGCCTACGAGCGCGCGCTGGAGCTGGGTGCTCAACCTGTCGATATTCCTACTGGACCGATGGAACTGCGTCTGCCTGCGATTAAAGGCATTGGCGGCGCACCCCTGTACCTGATCGACCGTTTTGGCGAAGGCAACTCCATCTACGACATTGACTTCGTTTACCTGGACGGCGTGGATCGTCATCCTGTGGGCGCGGGCCTGAAAGAGATCGATCACCTGACCCACAACGTGTACCGCGGCCGCATGGCGTACTGGGCCCAGTTTTACGAGCACCTGTTCAACTTCCGTGAGATTCGCTACTTCGACATCAAGGGTGAATACACCGGCCTGACGTCCAAGGCCATGACCGCCCCCGATGGCAAAATCCGTATCCCTCTGAACGAGGAATCCGCCAAGGGTTCGGGCCAGATTGAAGAATTCCTGATGCAGTTCAATGGTGAAGGCATCCAGCACGTGGCTTTCCTGACTGACGATCTGATCGCCTCCTGGGACAAGCTCAAGGCCATGGGCATGCGCTTTATGACCGCACCGCCACAAACCTATTACGAGATGCTGGAAGGTCGCCTGCCTGCGCACGGTGAGCCCACCGCAGAACTGCAAAACCGAGGCATTTTGCTGGATGGCACATCGGAAGGTGGCCACCGCCGTCTATTGCTGCAGATTTTCTCTGAAACCTTGATGGGCCCCGTGTTCTTCGAGTTCATTCAGCGCAAGGGCGATGATGGTTTTGGTGAAGGCAACTTCAAGGCCTTGTTTGAATCCATCGAGCGCGATCAGTTGCGCCGTGGTGTTTTGCAGGCCGAGTAAAAAGGTTCTGTGCCGGTGCTCACTGTACTGGCGCTGATCTGTCCCCACTGTTTGGCGATGGCAAACAGTGGGGATTTTTATTTGGGCTGAGCCTTTATGTTCAATCCGGCTTGCCGCGTGCGGGCTGCAGGATTCTGAACAGCTCCAGCATCAGATCAGATTGGGTGATCATGCCCACCAGCTCCTTGTGATCATTGACCACCGGCATATGGCGATGGCGACCCTGGCTGAACAGGGGAATCAGCTCGGCCACCGACCAGTTTGCATTGGCGGTGACGGCAGGTGTGGTCATGATCTCGGCTACTGTGGGCGCGGCACGCTGCCGGGGGCTTAAAAAGCGCTTGAGTCGCTGGCGCAGATTATCCGGTTGATCCAGCCCGGCACGCTGCAAGAAGTCCGACAGGGCCAAGATACCAATCACGTGCTTGTTCTGATCCAGTACCGGCAAAGCCTTGATCTTGCGCTCGCGCATCATGTCCCAGGCTTGTTGCAGGGGCGTGCTGACCTGGCAGGACAGGGGAGCATCATTCATCAGGGTGGAGCAACGGCGGGTGCCCAGATTGCGCCGGAAGGCAGACTGGTGCACATAGCTGACCAGCTTTTCCAGGTCATCGTGGCTGATGTTCAGCGTCTGGTTGTAGTGGCTCAAGGCCGCATCGTAATCCTGGTCCGTAAAGCGGGCAGGAGTTGCGGCGGGGCGTGTTGCGGGCTTGTGTACTGGCGGGTAAGCCACGCCGGTCAGGCGGTTGTACAACATGCCCAGAAGGATCAGCACGCAGGAGTCAAACAGTACCGGAAACAGGACGAAATCGTAGTTCTGAATACCATTCAGGGCAGGAAAGACCGCCATAGCCAGACTGGGCGGGTGCACGCAGCGCAGGGCCAGCATGATGGGCATGGCAACGCAGACGGCCATCGTAATGGCAGCAATCGGATGAGGGAGCAGCACTGCACAGGTAATGCCTGTGAGCGCGCCCACCAGATTGCCCAGCAATATGTTCCAGGGTTGAGCCAGAGGGCTGGTTGGTACCAGAAAGATCAGCAAGGCACTGGCGGCGAGGGATGCCACCAACCAATGATGCGTGTGTGCAAAATCCGACAGATACAGGCTAAGCGAGGAAACAATCAGCACACTAAGCGTGGCGCCTAGCGTGGCACGCAGCATTTCAGGGCGTGCAATGGCTAGCGACTTGGGGCGCAGGCTGTCAAACCAGTGACGAAGTAAAGCAGGCATACCCACCAGGGTGAAGAAGAAAGACAGCTTTAAATCATACTGCTAACTCTTCCATTCAGGGCTTAGCCCCTTGCTGGATACCGGGAATGAGGGCGGGGCCTTTGCGCTCGGTGGCGATTTGTTGGGGCACGGCATCAACCGTAATCACAATGTGCTCGCGTTGCAGCGAATCCAGCAGTACGCCCGGCGCCAGCTCCTGGCCAGGGCGATACGCACGTACCGGCTGCTGATTGATGCTGAGCAGGGCCGCGCCAGCCTGGCCGCTCACAATCATGCCGTGCAAGCGCAGCTCGGGCAGCGCGGTACTGCCTCCAAACCACTGCGCAATTTGTCGTGTGCTGATCTGTTCGCGATGATCTTCATCCAGCACCGGCGCAATCGTTCCCTCCGAGGGCAGGAACAGATTGATCAGCAGGTTGATCAGGGCCAGAGCAATACCGGCCTGACACAGACGCAGCCAAAGATGTGACGGAAATATGGCGGAAATAATACCCATTTAGACTGCATTGCATAGTGCTTTGGCAGACGGCCGATATGGCTGTCTTAAGGGCTCTTAGTGTGCGTGTGCTGCATGAAGCCCGTATGACAAGAGCTTGGGTTTTTTTGGGTAGCTTATTTCCTTCTCATGTCTCGATCTACTTTCTCTCGCCGTCCGGCACGCCGTTTGGCCGGCTCGCTTCAGTCCCGCGCTCAACAAGGTTTTTCTCTGATTGAGGTCATGGTGGTGGTGGTCATCATGGGCATTATGGCGGCCCTGGTTGTCCCCAGCCTGATGGACCGTCCCGATCAGGCTCGTGCAGTGGCCGCTCGTCAGGATATTGCTGCATTGACACAGGCATTGAAGCTGTACCGCCTGGATAACGGCCGTTACCCCAGTACTGCTCAGGGCTTGGCGGCGTTGCACCAGCGACCTGCTCAACCGCCCGAGCCACGCAACTGGCGTCCTTATATGGACCGTCTGCCCAATGATCCTTGGGGCAATCCGTACCAGTATCTGCAGCCCGGTGTTCATGGCGAGATTGATGTGTTCTCGCTGGGGGCGGACGGGCAGGCCGGTGGGTCGGGCAGCGATGCCGATATAGGCAATTGGGACTGATGTGGCACAGCGGGGCTTTTCCTTGATCGAGACCCTGGTGGTCTTGCTGATCGTGGGCATTGTCAGCAGCGCAGGTTTAAGCGTGCTGGTACTGGACCGGGATCAGGGAATACAGCGAGAGGCCCGCCAACTGGCCCTGCGTCTGGCCGAATTGCAAAGCTATGTGCGTGAAAGCGGGCGCAGCGTGGCCTGGACCGCGGATCAGCAAGGCTATCGCTTCAGCCTGATCCCGGACGCTACCGATGGCTCCAGCCCCACGCCGGGCTGGCAGCGTGATCAGGCCCGATTTGCCCAATTGTTTCCCCAACGATCCTGGACTCTGGAGTCGCTGCGTGTGCGTCTGGAGCCGGCAGGGCCGTGGGTTTTTGTGAATGAATGGTTGTCCGCGCCGCGTCAGCTGGAGCTGGATGATGGTCACGAGGTCCTGCATTTACGCAGCGACCCGACGGGCCGTTTTGATGTGCAGTCATGACAGAGCGTGGCATGAGTTTGATTGAAGTATTGATTGCACTGGCAATCGTCTCGGTGGCCTTGACCGCCGGATTGCGTGCGCTGGGCCTTAGCGCCTCCGGTAGTCAGGCCATGCATGAACGCAGCCTGGCGCTGCTGGCCGTGGATGGTGTGGTGGCCGAGATGCGCCTGCGCCGCCTGTTTCCCGAGCCGGGTGAAACCGTGGTCGCGTGTCGCCAGGGCTCCTTGAATTTGCAGTGCAAGCAAACCGTGCAAGCCACGGCCAATCGTTTCTTTCGTCAGGTAACGGTACAAGCGTCCTTGCCCAAAGGCCCCGTGCTGGCCGAGCTACACGCGACTTTGGCGTCCTTGCCATGACAGACGCAGGCCAGGAGGGCTTCACTCTGGTGGAAATGCTGGTGGCCTTGACCATCATGGCCTTGATCAGCCTGATGTCCTGGCGTGGTCTGGATGCGGTCCTGCATGCGGATGAACAGCTTGGCCGACAGGCACGTCAGACCCAGGCCTTGTTCAATGTCCTATCCCAAATGGGCCGGGATCTGGAACTGCATCTACCCACCGCGTCCAGTCCTGCCGACCCGACAGGGGCGATGGCGGTATTGCCTGCCAGTATTCGCTGGCAAGCCAAGGGCGAAGGCCCGGCCATTCTGATGATTGAGCGCCGTGCGGAGGCTGGTGCAGGAACCCAGCAGATTCAATGGCGTTTGCAGCAAGGCGTGTTGCAACGGGCCATTGCCCAGGCGGGAACGGTGTATCCCTTGCCCGAGCTGGGCCCTTTGCAAGATGTGCTGGAGCAGGTTACTGCCTGGAACTTGCGTATCTGGATTCCGGCGCGTGGCTGGCAAAGCTGGCCGTGGCCTGAGCAGGCCGGAGCAGCGGCGACTGGCATAGAGCTGACCGTGCAATTGGAAGGGCAGGAGCACCCATACCGCAAAGTGGTGATGCTGCTATGAAACGAGTATCCCAACAAGGCATGGCGGTGATCAATGCGCTAGTGGTTGTGATGGCAGTGTCCATTGCCACCATGGGCATTGTGCAGCGTCAAAGCGGGCTGGCAACGCAGTTGGCCAGCGAGCGCGATTACATGCAGGCCAACTGGCTGCTGCGTGGCGCGCTGGATTGGGCCGTGCTGGTCTTGCGTCTGGACTTGCAGCGTTCCGCTGTCACCCATAAAGGCGGACTGTGGGCGCAGGCTCTGAGCGAGCTGAAGATAGAGACTCCGGACAAGACCCGTGCGGCTTACTTCTCCGGCTATATCCAGGACGAGCAGGGCAAATTCAATCTGGCCTTATTGCTGCGCGATGGCCGTATTCAGGCCCGCTACGTGCAGGCCTTGGAGCAACTGCTGGGCAGTGTGCAGCAGCCGCCGTCGCTGGCTTTGGAACTGGCCCAGCGGTTGGAGCGGGCGCAGGTCGGGCAAGCTCCCTGGCCTTCCCATTTGCAGGACTTCTTTCCCAATGCAGCGCAACAGGCCAAGCAGCTGGAGCCTTATCTCAGCTATCTGCCGCAAGCCAAATCCGTGAATGTGAATACCGCCAGTGCCCAGGTGCTGGCGGCGGTGCAGCCGTCCGTCAGCCTGGTGGAGTGGCGTGGCCTGCTGGAGCAGCGCGACCGGGGCCAGTGGTTCCGGGATCAGGCTGATGTGCAAGCCCGCTTGCAACGTCAGGAGGCGCTGGAAGGGCAAACGCTGAGTGTGCGCAGCGAGTGGTTTTTATTAAGTGGTGAGTTGCGACTTGACCATAGCCGGGTGGCGACCCAGGCCCTGATCAACAGGGCTGCGGACCGCAGCCGGATTGTCTGGATTCGTTGAAGTGATGAGCAAAGTGCTGCGTATTTATTTGGACTCTCCGCCCAGGCTGGATCAGCCGGTGGACTTTGTGCTGCGGGACAAGCGCGCCAAGGTGCTGCGCCGTGGGCGGGGAGAGGTGCAGGAGTTCAAGGCACTGGCCCGGTCTTTGGAACTGGTCCTGCCTGCGGGTATGGCGACGGTGACGGAAGCGCGTATTCCTTCGGTCAGCGCTTCGCGGCGGCAGGCGGTGGCATGCAGTGCGGTCGAGCCCATGTGCTTGAGCCCTATCGAACAGGTGTGGGTGGCCTGTTCGGCACCGGGGCCTTCCGGGATGAGTCAATTGGCCTGGACGGAGCGCCTGCCCCTGCTGGCCTTGGGGGAGCAGGCGCGCCAGTTGGGGCTGCCCTTGAGTGGAGTCTATGCCTGGTCCGATGGCCATGAGCAGGACAGGCAGGGGCAAGGCCAAACGCTGACCGTACCCGCCTGCTCCTTGCTGATGCCCGAGATGGCATCGAATGGCGGAAGCAGTGTGCTGCGACAAAGCCTGTGGTGGACCTTGGCGGCGGTGTTGAGCTGGACCCTGGTCTTGCAGCAGCAGGCGCAATCGCTGCGCTCTCAAATGAAGCAGGTACAGACCCAGATGGAACAGGCTGTTCGGCAAGCCTTGCCGCATTTACCCGTCATCGTCGCACCCTTGACGCAGGCCAGACAGCATCGCGATGGTTTATTGGCCGAGAAGAGCCCGGCCTCGGCTCCCTTTGATCGTTTATTGATGGCCAGCGCCGTGCAGTGGCCGGCCTTGCAAGGACAGGTGCGGGCATTGAATTTCAAAGATCAGCAATTGCTTTTGACTCTGGCCAGCGAGCTGCCTGCACAGCCTTTGCCAGCTGAATCGGATCTGGAGTGGAAGCAGGGCGAGTCCGCCCGCCAATGGGAAATTGGCTTCAGCAAAGCAGCGCAGGCGTCCAGCCAGCAGGGGGCGCAGCAATGAGCAAATTCACGGCCCTCCAGCCTGTACTGCTGACCCTGCAAAGCAAGCTTTCGATAGCCAGACAGTACTGGCAAGCCTTGAGCCGTCGGGATCAATTGGCCTTGTCGGTCTTGGGCGCTTTGCTGGTGTTGATGTTGCTGTGGTTGCTGCTGCTACGTCCTGCCGTTCGTGATCTGGCTTTGGCAAAACAGGAGCTGCCCCGTCTGCAATACGAGATGGCGCAATTGCAAACTGTGCTGGCGCAGATTCAGGTGCTGGATAAAGAACTGGTAGCGCCTGCGGACGCGCAAGGACAGGACAAGGCCTTGCAGCGCAGCTTGCAGACCCTGGGTACCCAGTGCCAGACAGAGGAGCCTCAGGCTGAGCAGCGTGTTCTGGTCTGCCAAGCCGTGGCGGCTCCCGCCTTGATGGATTGGTTGATGCACGCCCCCCGTGTGCTGGGCTTTGCGGTGCAGGAAGTCAGCATGAATCGCTCTGTGGTGGATAGCCGTGAACGTGCAGGTCTGCTGGATGGCCGCATTGTGCTGCGCGCGGGAGATCCTTCATGAAGAAACTGGCAAAGATCATGGCGTGGGCCTTGCTGGCACTGTGCCTGCTGCTGGCCGCTGTGCCCTTTCTGCCTGCCCGCATGATGCTGGCCTGGCAGCCCGCGCAGTTGCCGCTACGGCTGGAAACGGCACACGGCAGTCTGGCTTCCGGGCAAGGCTTGCTGGTAGTCGGTTCGGGGCTGTTGGCTCGCACCGTTCCTGGCCCTGTCAGCTGGCGCTGGCGTTTGACGCCCTGGCCGCAAATGGAATTAAGCCATGGCTGGCTGGACCAGCCTGTGCGTCTGCAGGCCAGCCTGCAAGGTTGGCGTATTTCGGGCCAAAGCCTGACGGCTCCCGCCGCGCTATTAGGACGCTTGCATCCCTTGTTGCAGACCGTGCAGCCGCAAGGGCAATTGCAGCTGCGCTGGCCCAGTCAGGCGCTGGCCGCTGAAAACGGACCGTTGCTGGAGCTGGATTGGCGCAATGCGCGCTCTGCTTTAGCGGCCCAGGCCGAGCTGGGTGATTACCAATTGGCAGTCAGCCGCAAGGGCAAGGGCGTGCAGCTTAGCCTGCGAACCCTGGCGGGGGATTTGACCTTGGCAGGTCAAGGTCAGTGGGGGCCGGATGGCGGGCTGTTTGAAGGACGGGCCCAAGCCAAACAAGCCGACGATCAACGATTCAAAGAGTTATTAGAGGCCTTGGGGCCTCAGCGTCAGGGTGTGACCCAATGGCGAATAGCCACAACGACTAGCAAGCAGGAATAACGATATTTTGACTATGAGTACCTTGACTAAACGACTTCCTGGGCTGCGGCCTCGCTTCCTTTTGAGCCTGGGTGCAGCCGCGCTGTTGAGCGCCTGTGCGAGCAATGGTCAGAAGCCTGAACCCGGTCCCGATCCTTCTTCGTTTTTCGCCTCGGTCGGCAAGACGCCTGTGCGTAGTACCCAGGCAGACCCGCGCTTTGCCAATAGCAATACGCCGTCGCCTGCCGTGACGCGTCGGGTTCCGCAGCGTGTCGGGGGCAGTGCGGCTCCGATCGACTTGCCCGACCCGGCCGAGTTCCCGCAAGGCAACGACATTACGCTGAATTTTGTGGATGCCGAGCTGGACGGTGTGGTGGCCGCCTTGGCGCGTTTTACCGGCCAGAACTTTATCGTGGACCCACGCGTAAAAGGACAACTGACCCTGGTGTCCGAGGTGCCGGTAGATGCCCGTACCGCCTACGAGATGCTGCTGTCTGCCCTGCGTATGCAAGGCTTTGCGGTATTGCGTAATGGCAAGGTCAGCCGGGTTGTGCCTGAAGCCGAAGCGCGTCAACAAGGCGGTGCCGTGCGTGCCGCCGGTGCCGGGGCCAGCGGCAGTGGCGAGCTGGAAACCCGTGTGTTCACCCTGCGTTATGAAAACGCTACGGCCCTGGTGCCGGTGTTGCGGCCCATGATTTCGCCGAACAACCCTATCAATGCTTACCCCTCCAATAACACCCTGGTCGTGACCGACTATGGCGACAATCTGGACCGTATTGCTCAGGTGATTGCCGGGATCGATACCCCCGCAGGATTGAATACGGACATCATCCCGATTGATTACGGGGTGGCTCTGGATGTAGCTGCTTTGGCCTCGCAAATGCTGGACACGCCCGGCAACGATGTAGCACAGCGCATTACCGTGGTGGCAGACCCGCGCAGCAACTCCGTGCTGGTGCGTGCAGGCAGTCCGGCCCGCCTGGATCTGGCACGTGACCTGATACGCCGTATCGACAGCCCGGAAAGCAATAAGGGCAATCTGCATGTGGTCTATCTGCGTAATGCCCAGGCCGTGCAACTGGCGGAAGTGTTGCGAGCTGCCTTGACCGGACAATCGGGTTCGGGGAACACGGCTACCGGGAATCAGCAGCAGAACAACAATAGTCTGGCTCCTGATACCAATGCCAACACCACTGGCGGTGCCAAGGCCATGACGACTTCGGCAACGGCAGGCCAGCAGCCCCAAGGCGAGATGGGTTTGAGTGCCGCCAATAATGCCAGTGGCACCGTAGCCTTCAGTGCGGGTGGTGCTACTGTTCAAGCCGACCCGTCCACCAATACCCTGATTATTTCGGCCCCCGATCCGGTTTATCGCAGCTTGCGTGAAGTGATCGACCAGCTGGATCAACGCCGTGCGCAGGTGCTGGTTGAAAGCCTGATCGTGGAAGTGAATGCGGAGAATGCGGCTGAGTTCGGCATCCAGTGGATGACAGGCGGCGGCAATATTGCGGATGGTTCGGGCTTTGTGGGTGGTGCCAATCTGGGCGGCAGCGGTATCACCAAGGCCGGGGCCACCACACTGGATTCGCTGGCAGCGGGTTTAAGTCTTGGTGTGGTGAAAGGCACGGTGAATGTGCTGGGCCAGCAAGTGGTCAATCTGGGTGTCTTGGCGCGTGCGCTGGAACGCCAGGGGGGCACCAATATTCTGTCCACTCCAAACCTGATGACGCTGGATAACGAAGAGGCCAGCATCATGGTAGGCCGCACCGTTCCTTTTGTGACGGGGCAATACACCACCACGGGCGACGGGGCTAGCAATCCTTTCCAGACCATTCAGCGCGAGGATGTGGGCCTGACCCTGAAAGTGCGTCCGCAGATTTCCGAAGGTGGGACCGTCAAGATGGCTCTGTACCAGGAGGTCAGCAGCCTGGATCCTACTATGTCGGTATCGCCCAGCGCGCCTGTCACGCGTAAACGTGCCCTTAGTACCAATGTCCTGGTCGATGATGGGCAGATTATTGTGCTGGGCGGCTTATTGGAAGACTCGATTGAGGATGGTCAGCAATCGGTTCCCTTGCTGGGCGATATTCCGTTGGTGGGCAACCTCTTCAAGTACGAGAAACGCAAGCGCACCAAAACCAATTTGATGGTGTTCCTGCGCCCCCATATTGTGCGTAATGCTCAAGACAGCCAGAGCCTGTCCCTGGACCGCTATAACTACATGCGTGCTGTGCAGACGGGCTTGCCGGATCGCTCTACCTGGTTCCACCCCGATGCAGGCCATATGGTTCTGCCACAAGCCGGTGGTGCAGTGGACCTGCGAGAGTCTTTATGACCCGCCTGCCGTACTCCTGGGCACGTCAGCATCGCGCGGTGCTGACGCAGCAGCAAGGTGTGGGCACGCTGGTGATTAGCGAACGTACACCGGATTGGGCCTTGGTGGAATTGCGGCGACGCTATCCCGAGCTGGACGAGCGGCAAGTCCCGGATGCGGAACTGGATACCTTGATTGATGCCAGTTACGCGCAGGGAGATGATGCCGCCAGCGTAGTGGATGCGGCGGCCAACGAGGTGGACCTGGATCGCCTGATGCAGGAACTGCCCGCTGTAACCGACTTGCTGGAAAACCAGGACGATGCGCCGGTCATACGCATGATCAACGCCTTGTTCACCCAGGCGGTGCGGGACGGTGCCAGTGACATTCACCTGGAGCCTTATGAAACCCATTCGGTCGTGCGTTACCGGGTGGATGGCCGCTTGCGCGATATCGTCAGCCCGCGTCGAGCCTTGCATGGTGCTTTGGTGTCCCGTATCAAGATTATGGCCAGTCTGGATATTGCCGAAAAACGCCTGCCCCAAGATGGCCGTATTGCCCTGAAAGTGGGGGGCAGGGCCCTGGACCTGCGTGTCTCGATTCTGCCTACCGGACATGGCGAACGCGCCGTAATGCGTTTGCTGGACAAGTCAGCCGGGCAACTGGAGCTGGAGCGTCTGGGCATGGCCCCGGACATCCTGGCTCAACTGGACGAGCTGATTCATCAACCACACGGCATTGTGCTGGTTACCGGGCCTACCGGCAGCGGTAAAACCACCACCTTGTATGCGGCTCTGGGGCGAGTCGATACGGCGCGCAGCAATGTGCTGACGGTGGAAGATCCAATTGAATATGACTTGCCCGGTGTAGGCCAGACGCAGGTCAATCCCCGTATTGAGTTGAGCTTTGCACGTGCCTTGCGCGCCATATTGCGACAGGATCCGGACATCATCATGATCGGGGAAATTCGGGATCTGGAAACCGCGCAGATTGCGGTACAGGCTTCCCTGACGGGGCACCTGGTGCTGGCCACCTTGCACACCAACGATGCCGTGTCCGCTGCCACCCGTTTGGTGGATATGGGTGTAGAGCCTTTCTTGCTGGCTTCCACCTTGCGTGGCGTGCTGGCTCAGCGGCTGATACGCAAGTTGTGCCGACATTGCCGTCAGCCAGCAGAACATGGGCAGTACCGGGCCAGCCCGGATGGTTGCGAGCATTGCGCCCACACGGGCTATCAAGGCCGTACCGGGATTCACGAGTTGTATCGCATCGACGAACGCGCTCAGCACTTGTTGAATGCCGCCGGAGCTGAACCCGCCTTGCGTCAGGCCGCACGTGAATCGGGCATGCGCAGCTTGCGTGAAGATGCCCAGCGTTGGGTAGAGCAGGGCATCAGTACCCCTGAAGAAGTATTGCGCGTCACGCGCGAGTTATAGGGGGGCGAGACAGCATGGGTACCTATCACTATGAAGCGGTGGACCAGGCCGGACGCAGCGAACGGGGTGTGCTTGAGGCCGAGAGCGAACGGCTGGCGCGTCAGCAATTACTGTCCCGAGGGTTGCTGACGGTTTCCCTGAAGGCGGGCCGTAGCCGAGCCGCCGCCCGTGCCCGCAGTGCGGGTTTGCGTCGTACCGAGTTATCCTGGCTGACCCGTCAGTTAGCCAGTCTGGTGGCGGCAGGCTTGTCTCTGGAGGCCAGCCTGGGTGTGGTGATTGAGCAGGCGACTCGTCGGCCTTTGGTGCAATTGCTGGCCGCCTTGCGTGCTGATATTCGTGCCGGTCAAAGCCTGAGCGATGCCTTGGCCAATCACCCGCGCGACTTCCCGGAAATCTATCGGGCCTTGGTACGGGCAGGGGAACAGTCCGGCGAACTGGAGCAAGTGCTGGATCGTCTGGCCAGTTTCATCGAGGACAGCGGAGCCTTGCGCGGCAAGGTACTGACGGCCTTTATTTACCCGGCCATCGTCAGCCTGATTTCAGTGGCGATGGTGGTGTTCTTGCTGAGTTATGTCGTCCCGCAAGTGGTGGGGGCCTTCACCCAAGCCAAGCAACAATTGCCCATGCTGACCCGCGTCATGATCAGTGCCAGCGATCTGCTACGCGAGTGGGGCGTTGTGCTATTTGTCGTGCTGGTATTGGCGGCCGTGCTGGTGGCTTTCCTGCTGCGACAACCAGCCTTGAGGCTGGCCTTTCACCGACGCCTGCTAAGCGTGCCTGTTCTGGGGGGCTATTTGCTGGGCGTGGATACTGCTCGCTTTGCCGCCACGCTGGCCATTCTGGCTGGTAGCAATGTCGCCTTGCTGACTGCTCTGGAAGCTGCTGGACGCACCGTATCCAATCTGGCCTTGCGCGATGCCGTGAATCAGGCCGCTATCCATGTGCGTGAGGGTCTGCCTTTGGCGACCGCCTTGCAGCGCAGTGCCTTGTTCCCGCCGCTATTAGTGCAACTGATTGCCAGCGGAGAAAAAACCGGCGAACTGGCCCCCATGCTGGATCGGGCCGCGACGACCTTGTCGACCGAACTGGAGCGCAAGGCCCTGACCATGACCGCCTTGTTGGAACCCTTGATGATTCTGCTGATGGGGGGCTTGGTCTTGCTGATTGTGCTGGCCGTGATGCTACCGATTATCGAAATGAATCAGCTGGTGCAGTAAAGAGCCGTGATGCCGCCAAGGCTGAACCTGGCGGCAGTGTGTCTTGCTTCTTCAAGCACTGTGTACCGTCACCGCTACGACGAGGCCGTGGCTTTGATGCGGCGGATAGTCCTGGGGTGTACGTCATATTTTTTCGCAACGATTTCCAGCGGTACTTGATTGGTCAGCGCAATAAGGGCTTCTTTGTGTTGGGCAGGGGACAGGGCAGGGCGTCTGCCTAGTGGTCTGCCATTGGCACGTGCCGCTGCCATTCCCGCGCGAGTGCGTTCGCTGATCAGCGATCGTTCAAATTCGGCCAGGGCGGCCATCATATGAAAAAGCAATCTGCCGCCCGATGTGGTGGTGTCTATATTTTCCGTCAGGGAAATGAAATGGATATTCTCTTTGCCCAGGCGATCAATGGTGTCGACCAAATAGCGCAATGACCTGCCCAGTCTATCCAGACGCCAGACAATCAGCGTGTCGCCCGATTTCAGTTTTCGCTGCAGATGATTCAGGCCTGGACGCGAGGCTTTAGCCCCGGATATTCCTCTATCCGTATAGATATGATCACAATTCACCTTTTTTAAAGCCGCGATCTGTAGGTCCAGGTTTTGATCCTGTGTTGAAACGCGTGCATATCCATATTTCTTACTCATAGTACCCATCTTCCTAGCGCAAAGCGCAGCCTCCCTCCCCCCCCCTGTCGACTGCATCTCAGTGCAATCGATGTTAGTAAACCCAAGATGGTCTAGTGGAATGTTGGCCACGCGATGTCAAGTTTTACTAACTGCATGCAAACCTGCTGCCACGTAAACGGCGATTGAGGTAGCTCGTACTGCAATAAAAACTATTACGTAATTTTTTATTAACGCTGTGTTTCAGATGCAGATACTGATTAAGTGTTAGCGGCGGCCACAAGTGTGTCAACACGAAGTAGGTCTGGCTGATGCACTTTCTGAAGAACGTTGCAGCCAGCCATAGGCAAGCGTCAACAATGGTTAAGAAAAGGCGTAAATAGGCCTGCGATTTTGACAAGAAGCCTCCTTTTAGTCCCAACCGAATAGCGCATCGAAATGATCCTTTTCAGCGTAATTTCCACGTACAAACGTGTCTATTTGTTATGGAATGGATGTTGACATAAAGGAGGCTTTTTGACCGCTGCCCGGTTGAAAGCCAGGCGCTGATTCAGGCTCAGCGTCCAGGGTACCGACCGACGGTGCGGGGCGCGTAATGAGCGCCCGATCGGTAGAGTCCTTGTCCTGCTGGTTGCAGCAAGTTACTCCTTCAAGCAGCTACTTGCTTTTAGGTTTGCGCAGCCTGGCATCGCTTGCCCAGGCCTATGATGCGCGCCTGTTCCAGCAAGCCTTTTTGTCCGCCATTCAGGAGCGTCTGCGTCCTTATGGCGTTGCGCGCAGCGACATTCTGGTACTTGATCAGGTGGTGTTGATTGGCTTGACGGATTGCCGTCTGCCCACCCAGTTCGACAAGGACCTGTTCCTGGAACGCGTCAAGGCGGCGCTGTGTTACGAGCCCGTGCGTTGCGGCTCGGACCGCATTCTGGTCAGCGTGGTTCCAGCCTGGGTAGAGGCATCGGGTGATCAGCCGGTTTGCCTGTCTCATTTGCATTCTCTGGCCAGCACCATTGCTTTTTCCGAAGTCCAGCCCCCCGTTTGCGAGCAGACGCGACGCGATATGGCTCTGGCGACCCGTTTCTTTGCAGACATGCGGGACGAGAAGGTTGCCCTGTCATTTCAGCCGGTGGTGTTTGTGCAGGACTGCGAGCAAGTTCTGTACTACGAAGTGCTGTTGCGCTGGGACGATGCACAGGCCAGCACGGAGCCGGTTTCTTGTGCGTCGGTTGTTCAGGCCATAGAGCGGCTGCATGTGACCGAACGCCTGGATGCCAGCGTTCTGTGGTCGGTGCTACAGGTGCTGGAGCGTTATCCGGATATTCACCTGGCCTGCAATATTTCCCCCTTGTCTTTGCAGTATGGGCCGTGGTGGCGGCTGCTGATTGCCGTGCTGCGCGGTGCGCCGCAGCTGGCCAGTCGCTTGACTCTGGAAATTACCGAAACGGCTTCTGTCTTTGATCAGGAAGCCGCCGCCAGCTTGCTGCGTACCTTGCGCGGCCTGGGCTGCAAAGTGGCCATTGATGATATCGGGACCGGATTCAACACTTTGGATCTGGCCCGGCAGATCCGTCCTCACGTCATAAAAATCGATAAGTCCCTGGTGCATCAGGCACGGGAGAGGGACGGCATTGCGGCCCTTCATTCTTGGGTTCATGCCTCGCGCGGCATCAGCCAATACGTCATCGCCGAAGGAATCGAGACGGCCCTGGATCTCCAGTTGAGCGTCGATGCCGGCGTGCACGCCGTCCAAGGCTACCTCATAGAACCTCCCTGCGTCCTGCCCCCCTGGGAGGGGGCGGAGCCTTTGTGCGTTCGAGACAGTTTCAACCCTACCCACACCCACGTAGCACTCAACACGTATTCCTTAAAGGATCAGGAACAGAGATGAATCACGTCTATAAAGCCATCTGGAATGAGAAAACCGGGACATTCGTTGCCGTTTCAGAGCATAAGAAAGCCAAAGGGAAGCGCAGTTCTTCTTGCGTCACAGGGGGAAAGCGTTCGTCTTTTTCCGCACGTATGGGATTGCTCGCCTTGCTGACAGCAAGTGCGTTGGCGATGAGCAATGCCTGGGCGGTGGTCGAGATCCCAGGCGACGGTCAGAACAACCTTATTCACTTCACCAGCCCAGGCGGCACCATCCAGTTTACGGGTGGTGGCAGCATTGTGGGGCTGAGCAACCTGACGATCTCCGGTGTCTTGAGTGCCGATCAGATTACGGTGGGTGGTGAGTCTGTGGCAACCCTGACACAGCTCAATGCTACTTCTGCTGACGTACAGACCAACACTGGCAAGATTGGCGTGCTGGAAGGCAAGGTCGCTGGCAATGAAGCTGCGATTGCTGACCATGCGACCAAACTGGCCGATAACCAGACTGCCATTACGGACCATGCTGGCCGTATAACGAACAATGAAACGGCCATTACGGCGCAGGGCACTCGCATTGGAACGGCCGAAGCGGACTTGGTCACGATCAACAATCGTCTGACCGCTTTGGGAGTCGATGAAACGAATCCTGGCGTGAAGTATTTCCGCGCCAATTCGGAGCAGCCTGACGCCGAGGCGAACGGCGAAGCATCCATTGCCATTGGCCCTGAGTCCAAGGCAGAGGGTGACCGCAGTATCGCTGCAGGCCAAGGCGCTTTGGCGGATGCCGAAAGCGCCATTGCGTTGGGTGACGGTGCCCGTGTCGCCAGTGCAGACAGCCGACCCAAGCCGGAAGCGGCCATTGCCATTGGCAAGGATAGTCAGAGCAGCGGCCTGGCCAGCGTTGCGGTGGGTCGCGAAGCAGCGGCGGGCGGAAACAATGCACTTGCCTTGGGTACGCAAGCACAGGCCAGTGGCGCCAACGGTATCGCCTTGGGTCTGGGTGCGCAGGCCGATGCGGACAACAATATCTCTATCGGTAATGGTGCTGGCCGGGCAACTGGCAATCATCTGCCGGGTGATCGTTCGCACAATATTGCCATCGGTCAGGCCAGTGGTCAGAACGTCAAAGGTCAGTTCAATGTGGCGCTGGGTGATGGCACCGGCAATGGTGTAAATGGTAACGATAACGTGGCGTTGGGCCACAGTGCCGGTCTGAATCTTTTAGGAGATGGCAACGTCAGTCTGGGTAAGAATGCTAATCAAGGGCTTACATCAAACCGTGCGATTGGTATAGGTGAGGACTCCGGCGCTGACACAGAAGGCGTGGCGATTGGGTACAAGGCGATTGCCGGGAATACCGGGGTCGCAGTGGGCCGTCAGACAACGGCATTGGGAACGGGTACAGCCATTGGTCCTAATGCACATGCGGATAGCAATTTTGTGGCCCTGGGTTTGAACTCTCATGCCGCACAAAGCGATGTGTCTGGTCTGGGCCGGTTCACCAATAAAGGCTTCACGGGAAGTGCTGTTTCTGTTGGCAGCAGCCAGGCAGGCAGTGATTTCACACGTCGTATCGTGAACGTGGAAGACGGTGCCAATGATACGGATGCCGTGAACGTGCGCCAGCTGCAATCGGCTGTGGATCAGGTAACGCTGGGCGCGACAGTGGACTACGAGAAGCTGGCCGAGAAGGTCGGTGACGATTGGGGTCAGCAGATTGCCGACAGCAAGCCTCGTTACTTCAGTGTCAATGATGGTGGTGTGGACAAGGGCAACAAGAATAATAACGGTGCCGCTGCTACCGCCATTGATTCGATTGCCATCGGCCCGGATGCGACTGCCAAGGAGAAAGACTCGGTCGCCATTGGGCATATGGCTGGGGCAGAAGGGGCGTCCTCTGTAGTGATGGGGCACAACATCAAGGGTCTGGGGATGAACTCCACGACTATTGGTAACTCCCAATCCGAGGCGCGAGACGAGAGCGGTGTGGCGATTGGTACGCACGTCGTTAGCCGTGACAAGAACTCCATCGTGATTGGTCGGGATTCCTATACGGATCGCCAGGCAAATGGTCCCTCTGTCGAGAATTCGATTGTGATTGGTACAGAATCCAGTTCCACAGCAGTGGAAGGGATTGTGATCGGTAAAAACTCGGTGGTGAATGCGGCTCGCGGTATCGCGCAGGGTAGCAATGCAACGGCAACAGCCAATGACGCCATGGCCTTTGGCACCCGGTCGCGTGCGGCTGCGGGTGATGCCCAGGCCAGCGGTACGGATGCCCAGGCCTTTGCGACACGTGGTATTGCCATGGGCACGCGTGCTCGCTCTGGCCAGTCCAGTCCTGATGTAGAAAATCAGGACAGAAACCGCGACTCCATTGCGTTGGGTACGGACTCCGTTGCCGAGTTCAATAGCAGCATTGCGGTAGGTCGCGAAGCTCAGGCCACCGCTGATTATGCACAGGCACAGGGCAAGGGCGCTCATGCCTTTGGCGAGGCATCGATTGCACAAGGTCGTGACGCTTGGGCTCTTGAGCGGCAGGCGATTGCGCTGGGTGACGGTTCCCGCAGCACGGCCGACCGTGCCGTCGCTATTGGTCAGGGCGCACGTGCAGGCAATGCACGCTCGGTAGCTCTGGGTGATGGTGCAGAGACAGCAAACGCAGTTGGCACTTCGAATGCTTCTTTGAACGGACTGAACTACGGTAACTTTGCCGGGGATCGTCCTGTTGCTACCGTCAGCGTGGGCACGGAGCAGGAAAAACGCACTGTGACGAATGTGGCCGCAGGCCGGATCGGTGCGAGCAGCACGGATGCGATCAATGGCAGCCAGTTGTATGCCACGAATTCGGTGCTGGGTAATGTGGCCAACACCACGAAAAACATCTTGGGTGGTAATGCCACGCTGGCCCCCAACGGCAATCTGAGCATGAGCAATATCGGTGATACCGGAGAAAACACGGTGCACGATGCGATCAAATACGCTGCTCAAGGCTGGCATGTAAGTGCCAATGGTGCCGCCACGGCGAACGTGAAGCCGGGTGGCTCGGTGGATTTCAGCAACACCGACGGCAATATCGACATCACGCGCACTGGCACCGATCTGGCCTTCAATCTGGCTGATGATCTGACCGTGGGCAACAGCATCACCGTGGGCGATACGGTGATCAATGGCGACAGCGTCACGGTCGGTGACACAGTCGTCAATGGCGATAGCATCACCACCAACAATCTGACCGTTCAGGGTGAAACCCGCCTGGGCGACAACTTTGTGGTCAACAACGCGGGTGACGTTATCTACAAGGGCAACGAAGTTGCCACTCAGGCTGATGGTTTGAGCTTTGCTGGCAACACCGGCAGCACCATTGCCAAGACTTTGGGTGACGACACACCGTTGACACTCTCTGGTGAACTGGCTGCAGGTGAAGAGTCCACAGGTGCCAACCTGCGCGTCGATAGCGACGGCAACAAGTTGAATCTGGTCATGGCTCAGAACCTGACGGATATCAACAGCATCACCATCAATAACGGTGGTCCGGTGATCAATGGCGATGGCATCAATATGGGTGGCAAGAAGATCACCAATCTGGATGCTGGCACGGACGACACCGATGCGGTGAATGTATCGCAGTTGAAAGAGGTTTCAGATGTAGCCAACGCAGGCTGGAACATCAGCGCCAATGGTGCTGCTGCTGAAAACGTGAAGCCGGGCGCTTCGGTGGACTTCAGCAACACCGACGGCAATATCGACATCACACGTACCGGTACCGATCTGGCTTTCAACCTGGCTGATGATCTGACCGTGGGCAACAGCATTACCGTAGGCGATACGATCATCAACGGCGACAGCGTCACCGTCGGTGACACAGTCGTCAATGGCGATAGCATCACCACCAACAATTTGACCGTTCAGGGCGAAACCCGCCTGGGCGACAACTTTGTGGTCAACAACGCGGGTGATGTCATTTACAAGGGTAACGAAGTTGCCACCCAGGCCGATGGCTTGAGCTTTGCTGGCAATACCGGCAATACCATTGCCAAGACCTTGGCTGACAACACACCATTGACCATTTCAGGTGAACTGGCCGAAGGTGAAGAGTCCACAGGTGCCAACCTGCGCGTCGATAGCGACGGCAACAAGTTGAACCTGGTCATGGCTCAGAACCTGACGGATATCAACAGCATTACCATCAATAACGGTGGTCCGGTGATCAACGGTAACGGCATCAATATGAACGGCAAGAAGATTACCAATCTGGCTGCCGGTACAGATGATACCGATGCTGTGAATGTGTCGCAGTTGAAGGATGTTGAAGAGGTCGCCAACGCAGGCTGGAACATAAGCGCCAATGGCGGTGCCACTGAAAACGTCAAACCAGGCGCTTCGGTGGACTTCAGCAACACTGACGGCAATATCAACATCACACGTGATGGCACGGATCTGGCCTTCAACCTGAACAAGGACATTGATCTGGGGGCGGACGGCAGCCTGACGACAGGAAACACGGTCGTTAATAACGATGGTCTGACGGTGGATGACGGAGCAGGCAACAAGACCTCCACGACAGCGGCAGGCACCACGGTGAGCAATGCTGCCGGTGATAAGACCACGGTAGGCGCAGGTTCGATCACGGTGGCAGATGCGGCTGGTAATAGCACGGCTATCGGCAGCACGCAGGTAGTGGTGGGCGGAGCGAATCAGATCACGATCAATGGTGATACTGGCCGAATTGGTGGCCTGACCAATCTGACTTGGGATCCGGACAACTACACCAGCGGCCAGGCGGCTACTGAAGACCAGCTCAAGCAAGTCAGTGACGTTGCCAGCGCTGGCTGGAATGTGACCGATGAGCAGGGTAATAGCGCCAATATTGGCCCGAACGGCCAGGTTGCCTTTGTTGGTGACAAGAACGTAACGGTCGAACAGACCGGCACCGATGATTCCGGGCAGGTTGAGGTCAAGCTGAACAAGGACATTGATCTGGGTGCTGATGGCAGCCTGAAGACTGGCGATACCCTCATCAATAACGCAGGCGTTGCGGTAGGAAACGACGTACACCTGGGTAACACCGGCCTGACCATCAACAATGGCCCGAGCATCACCCTGGCTGGCATCAATGCGGGTGATATGCGTATCACCAATGTGGCCGCCGGTCGCAATCCGACGGATGCTGTCAATTACGGCCAGCTCCAGCCTATCGAGTCCTTCATTGGTCTGGATGGAAATGGCTCGTTTGCCTATAACGGTGGCCAGCACACATCCCTGAAAGATGTTCTGGACAGCATGCACTGGAATGTTGAAGCACCGACGGATGGCAAGGACGGTGGCAATAACGGTGGTTCCAACGGCAATGGTTCCGGCTCCACAGGTGGTGGCAATAATGGCTCCGGTGACGGCACGCCTATCCACAATGGCAACACCGTGGGCTTTGTTGAAGGCGACAACATCGTGATCTCTAAGACGGACCGGGTCAATGATGCAGGCCAGACCATTGGCGCGGATATCAAGGTGTCGGTGTCCCAGGATCTGAAGGTCAATTCCATTACGGCGGTGAATGTTCACGCGGATGAAATTCAGATCAATAACGGTGGCCCGATCATCAACGAGAACGGCATCAATATGTCCGGCAAGCACATTACCAATGTGGCGGCGGGCGTTAATGACACCGATGCGGTGAACGTGAGCCAGTTGAATCAGGTTGCGGGCAATCTGCAAGGCCAGATCAACAATATTCGCCACGATATCAACCGTCTGGATAACCGCTTAAGTGCAGGTGTGGCGGCCGCGATGGCAACAGCGTCTCTGCCTCAGGCTTACTTGCCAGGTAAACACATGATGTCCATGGCCGGCGGCACCTGGCGTGGAGAGTCCGGTATGGCCATTGGTTTCTCCGGCATTACCGATAACGGCAAATGGGTTTACAAGCTCTCGGGCAATACCACTTCGCGCGGTGATTACGGTGGTGCCGTGGGTATTGGTTATCAATGGTAAGTCGGCCCTGACTCTATGGTGCATCGGCGCATTGACGCCGATGCACAGCACACACTTTTGAAGGAATTCAGATCATGAAGAAAAATTGGTTTGGGGCTGCTTTGCTGAGCAGTCTGGTGCTTGCTGGTTGCGGAACCCTGAGTCAGGTGGACTCGGAAGGTCATACAGAAAACCCGGTGTTTCCTGAGGTGGATAAAGCGACTTTTCACACGGGCTCTTATCCGAATATCGACAATCTGCGTCAGGTTCGGGAAGGCGTGACACGCGATCAGCTGTATGACTTGCTGGGTCGCCCGCACTTTGCCGAAGGCTTCAAGGTTCGGGAGTGGGATTACCTGTTCCACTTCAACACGGCTCAGGGCATCAAGACTTGTCAGTTCAAGGTGCTGTTTGACCAGGACAAGCTGGGCCGCAGCTTTTACTGGAAGCCTGGCGAGTGTGCGTCTGTTCTGGATGCAACGCCGAAAACCGCGACCATTCAGCCTTTCTCGCTTTCCGGGGACGTGGCCTTTGCGTTTGGCAGTGCAACTTTGACCAGCGCGGGTCTGAGCACGATTCGTGACATTGCAGGCCAGCTCAAGCAAATGTCGGACATCGAACGCGTGACTGTTTCCGGTCATACGGATCGGATCGGAAATGCGGCATCGAATCAGCATTTGTCGCAGCAACGTGCTCAGACGGTACGACAGGCCTTGTCTGCCCAGGGCATTCCAGCTTCTGCGATTGTGACGCAAGGCTTTGGTTCGGACCGCCCCCTTGTGCAGTGTGATCAGCCCAACCGCAGTGATTTGATTGCCTGCCTGGCACCGAATCGTCGGGTGGATATTGAGGTTCAAGGCCAACGCTAAGTTGGATGCGGTAACCAGGCACGCACCCGGCTAAGACGGGTGCGTGCCGTGTATCGAGAAAACAATGAATATTCTGCACAAATTAGCGCTGTTGATTCTGGCGGGCGGCCTGGCTGCTTGTCAGCAAACAATACCTCGTCATATTTCCGAGCCTGTGGATCCTGCACCGCCTGTCATGCAAAGTTCGGGTGGGACTACGAATGCCCGCACGGCGGCGCCAACGGCCTCCCGTACTCAGGCGACAACCGTCATTACCTTGCATCTGGCGCAAGAGAAGGCAGAAGCACCTTTGGTGGCCGTCGATGTGGGGGGAACCTCTTTGTATGCGCTGCCCCAGCCTGTTTTGACGCAAGCTGATCTGCACCGCGTCACGCCTGTCACGACTCAGGATCAAGGCACGTTTTTGCTGCTGGAGATGAACCAGAACGGCATCAATAAACTGCGCAGCGTCACGGCTCAGGCACGAGGCCACTATCTGCTCTTGAGTGTGCAGGGGCAGTTGGTGAGTGTGGCTCGTATCAGTGAAACGATTTCCGACGGGCGTTTGCTGATCGGAACCCAGAACGCCCAGCATACACAGGCCATTATTAAATTGATGCAAGGTGGCCAGTGATAACAGGACTGCGTATCGCGCCCTATGTATGATTTTGATGTGGTTTTTCTCCTGATTGCACAGCCTGCATCATCGCGTGTGGGCGATATGCTGGCCCTGCATGATTATCTGGCCAGCTCCGGGGTGTGCACGACGGTAGCAACCAGTCCTACAGACCTTGCCATGCTCGGAAAGCGCCTGCGCATTCTGCTTATTGATGGGGAGGGCGAGAGCGCGTTTGATGTGTACGCCGTTATCTCCGCGATGCGGCAGCTGGATAATGTCGGCATTGTGTTTCTGGCCGATGAGTCCCCCTTGTCCTGTGAGCGTGCCATGTATGCGGGGGCCGATGTTTGTTTGCCTGCTCGTACGGCTTACTCTGCTGTTTTACGTTCGGTGGTGGATCTGGCCAGCGGTCGGAAACCGGCTCCCATCATTGATGAAAGAGTGGCGGTGAAAAGAAAGCGACAACGTAGAAGGCATTACATAGGCTTGAGTCTTCGATCGCGCTTTTCTCGCTAAGCTCGCTGGATCAGCGAGTTTTCCGCTGTTGTTTCACATCACTCGCAATCAATAAAAAAACCCCGATGCCAAGTACTGGCATCGGGGTAAAAAAGTGTGCGTGGTGCGCACGCACACATAGTCAGACGATAGAACTATACATTCAGAGCGTTTAAGTCTTACAGGTAAGCAGGGATCCCCAGGGCCGGATCGCTGACGCCGTGTTCGCCAAACTCCACTCGGCCTGCAAAGCGACGGTAGTAGCTTGGGTCGCTATTGCTGCGGACCACGAAGTCGTACCAGTGGCCGCTGGACTTCAGGGCCCAGGATTGTTTGGACTGCTGGCCTGGCTCCACGGTCACTTCCCATGGGCCGTCTTCGCGGTAGGCCATGGACTGGATGGTAAAGGTGCAGGCAGACTGGCCACCGTTCATCATTTCCAGATAGACATCGCCCTTGGTGACTTCATAGCAGACACGAATTTCGGGGCGGGCGGCTTCGGGCTGGCTCAGCACGCTGACGTCGCCACGGAAGTGACGGTGAAAGCCGTTCGGGCCCAGTACCCACAAGTCGTAGTGACCCAGATTGTTCGCTTGCACGTCCCAGACATCGTCCAGAATCTGGTCGGGAGCGACCATGTAGCGGCGGGGGATACGGTCCAGGTTCAGCTTGTCGTAGACGTGGAAAACAGCGGCGGCTTTACCCGTGTTGGAGAACAGCAGTTGTACGCCTTTTTCGCTGTCGCAACGGGCGCTGACGTGCAGTTCGTAAGGCAGGGCACGCGACGGGCGCACACCGGTTTGCTGTACGGGAATGCGCTGGTTGTCCACGGGCTGTGGCACTTGGGCCAGACGTTCCTGGGCGCTGCGGATGGCATCGGCATCTTGGCGGCTGCGTCGGCCATTCAACATGGGCAGCGGCTCATCATTCGGGCTGGCGAAGTTGAAGGCCGAAGTCAGGTCACCGCATACGGCACGACGGTACGGACTGATGTTGGGCTCCATCACGCCAAAGCGCTCTTCCATGAAGCGGATGACCGAAGTGTGGTCAAACACTTGGGAGTTCACCCAGCCGCCACGGCTCCAGGGGGAAATAACGTACATAGGTACACGTACGCCGGGGCCAAAGGCCTTGCCGTCTTGCGGGGGTTGGCCAGCCAGACCTTGTGGGCTGGGGTAGTTGTAATATTCGAAGGCCAGTTCTTCTTTGCTCAAGCTTGTCTTGCCGGCGGGCTTGCCAGTGACCGGATCAATTGAGGGAGCTGAAGGTGAGGGTACATGGTCAAAGAAGCCGTCGTTTTCGTCAAAGTTGACCAGCAGAACAGTTTTGCTCCAGACCTCAGGGTTGGCGGTCAGAGCATCAAGCAACTCCTGGGTGTACCAGCCGCCTTGTACCGGGCTTGATGGGCCTGGGTGTTCGGAGTAGTTGGCAGGGGCCACGACCCAGGAGATCTGTGGCAAGGTACCTGCCTGTACATCTTTGCGGATTTGCTCCAGAAAACCGCCGTCGGGCATGGTGTTAGCAATGCCTTTGTAGAGCGGATTGCCAATGTCGTCCGAGGGCTCATAAGGCGTATTGGTTGGCTTGCCGGATTGCTCGTTGGCAATACGGTACTGCAAGAAACCGGCTAGCGAGTTGTCTGTGAAGTTGTCGGGCAGGTTCTGATACACCTTCCAGCTGATTCCGGCTTCTTCCAGGCGTTCGGGATAGGTTTTCCAGGTGTAGCCGCCAAAGAGTGAGGGCCACAGGCTGTCCCATGCATTGTTGACTGTACACTCGCCTGTGCCGGTTGGACCGTTTGTGCCGGTCCACAGGAACATGCGGTTGGAGTTTGTGCCGGTGTGCATTGAGCAATGATAGGCATCGCAGATGGTGAAGGCGTTAGCCATCGCGAATTGGAAAGGCACTTCGGCTTCGCGGTAGTACCCCATGGAGTGACGGTTCTTGTGCTTGGGCCAGAAGTCCATGCGACCGTGGTCCCAGGCCGCTTGACCATCGGACCAAGAGTGGGGGGTGCCGTTAACACGTTGAGCATTGCCTTTGGTGGCGTCCAGGTGATAAGGCAGGACAGTTTCGGTTGAGCTGACATTTTGCTGCCAGACATTGCGGTGGTTGGGCAGAGGAATGGTAAAACGGTCGCCAAAACCTCGCACACCTTTCATGGTGCCAAAGTAGTGGTCAAAGGAGCGGTTCTCTTGCATCAGAACCACAATGTGCTCTACGTCCTTGATGGTGCCGGTCTTGTTGTTCGCAGGAATGGCCAGTGCCTTGCGAATGCTGGGAGGGAAAGCGCCTAGGGAACCGGCCGCCAGGCTGGCACCAGTCATATTGCGTAGGAATGTGCGGCGTGAAGTCATTGTGCTTAATCTCTTAGTCAATCAAGGGGCGCATTTCAGTTGCGGTGCGGGTTCTGGAGTAGGTTTACCCGGTTCGGTAGGTTCTTCTGGTGAGCCTGTGTTGTTCGAGCCATCGTTGTCGCTGCCGCTACTGCAGGCGGCCAGCAGACCGCAGAACATCAGTAAGATAGATGCGCGTTTTATGCGCTCAAAAGTAAATGAGGTGTTCTTTGGAGTCATGAGAAATCCTTGGTTGTGCAATTAGGGTTGGAGGCTGGACAAGGGTTTGCGCGATTCATAAATACTGGTTAGCTCGTCAGTGCTTAGGTCGCGGTCCCAGATGGCCAGTTCGCCAAAGTCCATATTGATGTCGCTACGACCCCAGCGTTTGTAGTACTGGCCGGTAACGTCCTCGTTCAGGCTCAGTTCTCTGGTGCCGGTCCCGCCCAGAGCGGTGATCGTGCGAGCCTCCAGCGCAACCGAACCAAATTGCGCGCCTTTTTTTGTATCGAATACGTGTCCGCGCATGATTCCTTTGGACTTGTCGATAACGACAGCCACATAGGCCCACTGGTCAGGTGTGATGTTGTAGCCCTGACTTTCATTGCGACCACCGCCATAACCGGTGTTAAAGCGGATGTCACAGCCATTGGCGTTGAACAGGCCCAGCGCAAAACCGGGGTTGTTGCCCGAGTCGTAGTTTTTGTTGGCCATGATGGAGGCGCCGTAGCCATGGCAGTTATCGGGTGTGCGGAACCAAAAGCCGATAGTCAGTTTCTGTGCGCCGCCCGTACCCAGTAATTCGCGGCTCAAGGACAGCCGATAACCACGGTTGCCATTTGTGTCGGCTTTGCTGCCGACCAGACGCAAGCCACCTTGAGGTTGGGTCGGGTCCAGGAAGTCGGCTGCAATCAGCTCTCCGGCTGGAGTGCTTGGGCTGGATGTCTGCAGGCTGCTCCCGCCTTTGCTGTCGGTAAAAGGTTGTGCGCTGAAGGTGTAGTAGCTGCGCAGGCCGTTTTTAAGGGTATCGGCCAGCTTGGGTGGGGGCTGGTAGCCGACGTCAGCCTTGATGGTGGAGGCGGCCTTGCCAGCTTTTACCGAGTAGCTCAGTGAGTAGGTCTGGGCGTTTTCCGAGACTGGCAGCGGGTCGGAGTAGTGGGTTGATCCAGCGGGCAGGCTTGCAATCAGTTTGCCATCGCGCATGACTTGGATTTCTTGCGAGGTATCGCCTTCCAGAATCCAGCTCAGATCAACCATGTTTTTGTCAGCCGGCTTGCTGAGTGCCAGATTACGCACACGGGTGTCGGCTTGCAGGGGCGAGCCACGGAAGTGGTATTGCTCATTTTGCAGGTCCAGGTGCGACAGTACGGTGGGCGCAATGTCGATGACGGAGGCCAGGGCGTTCATGTCGGTGCTGCTGGAGATTTTGCTGTCGGCTGCGGGCAATGAGGCCAGGGTTTTATTTGTGGCAATAAAGCTGGTCTTGTTCCGGTTGAACTGCGAGCCGGTGGCGCTGCCGAATTCGTCCATACCATAGCTGGTAGTCAGGATGACCAGCCAGTCTTCGGAGGCGTCGGCCTGTTTGCGTTTGTCAATCAGGGCGAACAGTTTGTCCAGCGAGGCCAGGGAGGCGTTGACGGCGTCCTGGTAGGCGGGGCTACCCAGGCCTCCTTGGGTGGCAGCGCGGGCTGGAGCCTGGATTTGGGCCAGGATCAGGGATTTGCCTTCTTGCAGGTATTTCTGGGTTTGTTCGCTGACACAGCTGTCGGAGTCGGTACAGTTGGCCGCTTCGATGATGCGACCTTCTTGCAGGTCCTGGCTCCACAGTGTGCGGTAGTCGGCGGTGCTCAAGGCCAGGGCGGCCTGGGTAGGTTCGGAGGTTTGGGCCACCAGGGTGGGGCTGTTGAGTTTGGTGGCTTCCTGGCCGACGCCGCGCAGGCCGTGCTGGTCTGCCCATACGCCGGTAATCAGGGAGGCCCAGCCGGGCAGTGGCAGGGTGCGTTGTTCGCTGGCGGTGCCTGCGTAGCCGCCGGTTTGGGCGGGGGCGATGGTCAGGTTTTTCAGGGCAGGGTGCTGGCCTGCCTGGCGGGCTTGCAGCAGGGCTTCGTAGCTCAGGCCGTCGATGGTGACGATCAGGGCTTTTTTGCCGCCCAGTGCCTGGGGTTTGTCGCCGGGTTCGACGGTGGGGGTTTCGGGGTCGACGCCGGGGTTTGCCGGGCCATCGTTACCGCCGGAGCCGCTGCCGCAGGCGGTCAGCAGCAGTGCCAGGGACAGGGAGATCCCGGCTTGCTGCAGGCGCTGCACGGTGTGGGATTTTTGGGGACGGGAGGTGAAGGTCATACAGCCACTCGAGGAGAGAAGGTGGAAAGAGAGGCCGGACTGTGCGTGGGGGTGGGCTGCCCAGTCGGCATCGGATCAGGACTGCGGGCAGTGTAGGAAGGGCGTATGACTGCCCTGTGAACGGATCAGCAAATCCGCCGATGATTGGATTGTGTTTTATGTGGTGGGCTGGTTCTGGGGAGATGGGCAGGGGGGAGAGTGGTGGCGGGCTGCGGCTTGGCGGGGATGTGGCGGGTTGATGGATGGTTTGTTACGGGGGGAGGGGGATGGCGGGTTTTGAGCGATTTTTTTGTGCTTTAGGTTCAAAGTTTGTTGGGTTTGAGGTTTGGGTTGAGGGTGGGGGGCAGGCTCGGGGGGGCTTGATGGGGGCAGATGAGGGGAGGATTGCCGGGGGCATTCTTCGTAGGCCGCTGCTCGGGGTGCGGGCACAGGGGGCGCAGGGCGGACTACTTGCCGACGCTGCGCGTCGGTGCCCTTGGCAGAGTGTCAATCGGGGCGCAGCCTGAACTCGCCCGATGGTTTGTCCCCCGGACAAACCACAAGCGTCGGGCTCAAACAGCAGGCCGCTTGCATCCCCGATCAATACTCCGCCCGCGGCAAGTAGTCTGACTCGCCCCCGCGACCCCTGTGCCCGCACCCTGAGCAGCTCTCAACGGTTTGGGAAGGCATGCTTGGGATCTTTGGTCCTGCGGATTGACGTTCGAGTTGTGAGGGCTGGGGTTTTTAAAGGCTCCACAGCTCCACAGCTCCACGGCATCACCGCAATGCGGATGTGGGCTTGATCGGAGGGGGTGGAAGAGGAGGGCTGCAACTGGGCAGCGGAAACTAGAGGTCAGTCAGATAGAGCAGCCAATTCAAGCTGCTCTTATTGGATATATCGGGAGATGGAGGACGGCCGGGTTTTACAGTGCGTTTAGCGGCTGTGTCGGGAATGTCAGCATGGTGGGTTCTGCCAGCCCGGTCAGTACTTGGATGACTTTTTGGGCTTGCTCCATGGGGGCGCTGCTGATGAAGGCGCTGTTGCCTGCTTGGGTTTGGGTGTTCAGGCAGTTGGCTTGTTGCAGGCGGCGGTGGACTTGGGCGGCCACGGCGAAGGAGGGTTCCAGGATGTGGAAGCGCGAGCCGCTGATGGCTTCGATGGTGGGGCGCAGGAAGGGGTAGTGGGTGCAGCCCAGCACGAGTGTGTCGGCCTGGCTTTGCAGGGCAGGGGCCAGTCGTTCGCGTAGTTCTGCTTCGATCTCCGGGCCGCTCAGTTGCAGGGCTTCGACGCGGTCGGCCAGGCCGGGGCAGGGAATGCGGATGACTTCTATGTCGCTGGCGTAGCGTTCGATCAGGCTTTGCAGGCCGCTGCTGTCCAGGGTGCGGCTGGTGGCCATCAGGGCGACGCTACGGCTGCGGCTCAGCGCGGCGGCGGGTTTGATGGCCGGTTCGATGGCGATGATGGGGATGTTCAGTGTGGCGCGCAGGGTCGGGGCGGCGACCAGGGTGGCGGTGTTGCAGGCGATGACCAGTGCTTTGCAACCTTGGTCGACCAGCACTTGTGCCATGCGCTGGGTGCGCTCGATGATCCATTCCGGGGAACGGTCGCCGTAAGGGGCGCATTGTGAGTCCGCCAGATACAGCAGGTTTTCATTGGGCAAGGACTGGCGCAGGGCGCGCCAGATGGACAGGCCGCCCACGCCCGAGTCAAACAGGCCGATGGGGGCCTGAGCAAAGGTGGGCGTTGTGGGTGAACTCATGGCGCTGAACGTTTCTTGGGGAGCAAAGCTCGTATTATGGCGCGTTTGTGAGGTTTGGAGCAGGCTGTGGGGACAGCTTGGGGGGAAAGTTAAGGTTTCCAGTTGCTACGACGGGGGCTGGTTTTGGGGCGGCCCGTGGCAGGCCGCCTTTTTAGTGCTTAGGCCAGTTGCTTCAGGACGCCACCGACGGCATCGAAGAGTGAGTCAAGCTGGGCGGGTGTGCTGGTGAAGGTGGGGCCAAATTGCAGGGTGTCGCCACCAAAACGTACGTAAAAGCCTTGTTTCCACAGTTGCAGACCAGCTTCAAAGGGGCGGATAGCGGGGTCGCCGTTACGGGGAGCCAGTTGGATGGCGCCTGCCAGGCCGCAGTTGCGGATGTCGATGACATTCGGGCTGTCGCGCAGTTGGTGCAGGGCCTGTTCGAAGTGCGGAGCCAGGTCGGCGGAGCGTTGCAGCAGATTGTCTTGTTCCAGCAACTCCAGGGCAGCCAGTCCGGCGGCGCAGGCGACGGGGTGGGCGGAGTAGGTGTGGCCGTGGCTGAATTCCACGGCGTGCAGTGGCAAGTCCTGGCCCATGAAGGTTTGGTAGATTTCTTTGCTGGCAACGACCGCGCCCATAGGGATGGCCCCGTTGGTCAGTTGCTTGGCCATGGTCATGATGTCGGGGGTGACGCCAAAGTATTCGGCCCCGGTGTAGGTGCCCAGGCGGCCCAGGCCGGTGATGACTTCATCAAAGACCAGCAGGATGTTGTGCTGATCGCAAATCTGGCGCAGGCGTTGCAGGTAGCCGGTAGGCGGCACCAGTACGCCTGCCGAGCCCGAGACGGGTTCGACAAAAACGGCGGCGATGGTGCTGGCATCGTGCAATTCGATCAGTTTCAGCAGTTCGTCGGCCAGGGTAAGGCCCCCTGTTTCGGGCTGGCCGCGTGTGAAGGCGCAGTCTGCTTGCAGTACGTGGGGCAGGTGGTCGGCATCCATCAACTGGCCGAACATTTTGCGGTTGCCGCCTATGCCGCCCAGGCTGGTGCCAGCTACGTTCACGCCGTGGTAGCCACGAGCACGGCCAATCAAACGGGTCTTGGTCGCCTGGCCTTTGATACGCCAGTAGGCCCGCACCATCTTCACGACGGTATCGGTACATTCAGAACCGGAGTTGGTGAAGAAAACGTGATCCAGTCCGTCAGGGGTGTGTTGCGTCAGCTTGTCGGCCAGTTGAAATGCGGCGGGGTGTCCAAACTGAAAGGCAGGGGAGTAGTCCAGTTGCCCGAGTTGACGATGCACGGCTGCCTGGATTTCATGACGAGCGTGTCCGGCTCCGCAAGTCCAAAGCCCGGACAGGCTGTCAAAGATCTGGCGGCCATCCTGGTCGTACAGCCAGTTGCCTTCGGCTTTGACGACCAGACGCGGGTCCTGCTGGAAGTGCCGGTTCGCGGTAAAGGGCATCCAGTGGGACTGGAGATTGAGTTCACTGGTAATCTGCTGTGGCGCAAAGTAGGGTGAGTTCACGGTGGTCTCCTCAAGGCGGTGAATACCCCCAGTGTAGGCAGCTAAGTTGTTGAGTAAAATACGTTTTTATTCAACTTCACTTATTGTTTTACTCACCTATATGCAATTCAAGGGACTTTTGCAGGTTTCCGATTTTGATTTGCGTCTGCTGCGTGTGTTCAGAACGGTGGCGCAAGTGGGCAGCTTTTCGGCCGCGGAAGGCGTGCTGGGCATTACGCGCTCGGCTATCAGCCTGCATATGAGCGATCTGGAAAAGCGCCTGGGTGGAATCCGGCTGTGCCAGCGTGGCCGGGCGGGTTTTGCCTTGACGGAGGAAGGGCGGCAGGTATTGCGGGCCAGTGAAACTTTGATGGCCGCCGTGGAGAATTTCCGCAGTGAGGTGAATCAACTGCACTCCAGCTTGCGGGGGGATTTGAATATAGGTTTGATGAATAGCCTGATCTCGCAACCTCATATGCACATTACCTCGGCCTTGCGTGCCTTGCGGCAAAACAGCGAGGCGGTGCGTGTGCATATCAGCATGAGTACACCGGGGGAAATTGAGCGCGGTTTATTGGATGGTCGTCTGCATATGGGCGTGCTGCCCGAAACCAATGCCTTGAGCGGGCTGGAGTATCGCACGCTCTATGCCGAGCCTTATTTTTTGTACTGCTCCTGGGAACATCCTTTGTTTGCAGCGGTGCAAAAAGGGACGGTGTCCCAGGAAGCCTTGCGCCGGGCTGCGGCCATTGCGCCTGCTTATCGCATGAGCCCGGAGGCGATCGGGCAGCATCAGGATTTGAATTGTGTGGCCACCGCCAGTGATCGGGAAGGGATCGCCTTTTTGATTTTGACGGGGGAGTACATCGGCTTTTTGCCCGAGCACGTGGCGGCTCGTTGGGTGGAGAAGGGCCAGATGATTGCGGTGGACCCGCAGCAGCGTCAGTTCACGATTCCCTTGTCCTTGGCCATGCGCAAGGACAGGCGTGCTCATGCGATTGTGGATTATTTTCTGGGCCTGCTGGATAAGGCGGTTCACAACTGAAACGGCCAGCAAAGGCTGGCCGCTGGTCACGGAGTTTTTGCTTAAACTGGTCCGGCGCGATGCCACAGCAAGGTGCCCACTCCCAGCTTGCCTGCCACGACCACGGGATCACGGGTGATCAGTTCCAGTGCGCCTTGGGTAAAGCGCGCCAGACGTGGCTGGGGAACGCCTACCCAATCGGGGTTCAGGGACATATCAACAAAGTGGGTAACGCATTGGGCGGCTTCATCCACTTCAAAAGTACCGGCGTAAGCCAGGTAGGTATCCAGTAGCGATTGACTGCTGTCTTGTGCCGTTCGGCTGCTGTTGCACAGTTGTGCCCCCACATAACCTGTTTCTGTATAAATCAGCTGACCGATGGGGTTGGGGCCCAGGCCTGGATAGCTGGGCGAGCCATCTTCCGGAACAAATTCAAAGGACTCCAATTGCCAGACACCGATCAGCTTGTTACGTAAGGTATGGGCCATCAAAAACTCCTGAATAGACAGTGTTGTTGCGTTGTGTAACTGCGCCATCATGCTGTCTTTTCTTTTGCTATTCAACGACTTGCCGATTCTTATTTTCTATCGTCAGGCCCTACGTTTCATGACTTTTTAAGTGGCAATGGTCGGCATAAATTACCCAGAATTTCCAGCGCGTGATCGCTGTGCTCTGTCCAGGGATGGCCAAAGTTAAGACGCAGGCAATGGCTGTAATTCTGGGTGGTTGAAAAGATGGAGCCGGGTGCCAGACTGATGCCTTGCGACAGGGCTTGACGATGTAGCTCCAGGGTCTGCACGCTTTTTTCCAGTTCTACCCACAAGAAGTAGCCGCCCTCGGGGCGGGTTGCCCGGGTGCCTGCGGGGAAGTAGCGTCCCAAGGCTTTGGAGAACTGCCCATACTGGTTTTTTAGCTGAGTGCGTAAACGGCGCAGGTGCTGGTCGTACGCGCCTTTTTCCAGATAGCTGGCCAGGGCCAGTTGGGTGGGGACGGGAGAGGTCAGGGTGGTGGTCAGTTTGGCCTGGGCGACTTCACGTATATAGCGTCCCGGCACAGCCCAGCCGATGCGATAACCGGGTGCCAGGGTTTTTGAGAACGAGGAGCAGTGCATCACCAGTCCCTGGCGGTCAAAGGCTTTGGCGGGGCGGGGGCGTTCTGTGTCGAAGTACAGCTCGCCGTAAACATCGTCCTCGATCAAGGGGATTTCATAGCGGGCCAGCAGCTCGACCAATTGGGCTTTTTTAGCGTCGGGCATCAGGCTGCCCAGCGGGTTCTGGAAGTTGGTCATCAGCCAGCAGGCTTTGGGAGCGTGTTGTTTGATGGCGTGTTCCAGTGCTTCCAGATCAATGCCTTCACGCGGATGGGTGGGTACTTCCAGTGCTTGCAGCTTCATGCGCTCCAGCGACTGCAGGGCGGCGTAAAAGGTGGGCGATTCCACCAGCACAATGTCACCCGGTTGCGTCACCGCTGCCAGACACAGATTCAGCGCTTCCAGTGCTCCGTTGGTAATCACAATATCGTTGGCATTGATGGCCATGCCCTGAGCCAGATAGCGCAAGGCAATCTGGCGGCGCAGGGGGGCGTGGCCTTGGGTCAGGTCATCCACACTGGCCCAGGGATCTTGCTGCTTCAGACTGGCAGACAGGAAGCGGCCCAGCCGTTCCAGCGGAAAGAGCAGGGGGCTGGGGAATGCGGAGCCCAAAGGCGCCACGGAACGTTCGGAGCTGGATTGCAAGATCGCCATGATCAGGTCGCTATTGTTGACACTGGTCGCTTGCAGTGGCGGCTGGGAGGCGGTGTCCGCTTCCAATGTATGAGGCGCCAGATTGGAGCAGACGTAATAGCCCGAACGCGGGCGAGCCTGGATCAAGCCTTGTGCTTCCAGACGGTAATAGGCCTGGAAAATCGTTGATGCACTGATCTTGTGCTTATCCATCAATTGGCGCACGGAAGGCATGCGCTCGCCTGCCGCTACGGTGCCGTCCAGAATGGCCTGGGCCAGCTCCTTGGCCAGAGTCTCATACAGTTTCATGCTGCCCTTTGTACTCAAACTGATACGGTGAATTCGATAAATGTAGTTTTTTTATTATCTGATGGGTATGCCTTCAAGCACAAGTAAACCGCGATTTACGTGGCTTTCAAGCAAACTGATAGGGTTTTTGAAGCTTTAACTGATTCTTGGAATGCTCTGTACCGACGGGTAGCCTTGCCGGGTGTTTTCGTCCGTGCCCCTGCGGGCTGCGGCCTTACCTAATCAGAGGAATACCATGAACCCGACGGCGCTTTTGCTTGCCGCATTCATCCTGTCGATTGCCGGGCTTTTTGCCTTTATCTGGTCCTTGCGCAAGGGCCTGTTCGATGCTGACGTCAGTGGTGCACGCACTATTTTTCACAAGGGCGAAATCGGCCAGCCCGAAGAACCTTCGGCAGATGCTGCCCAACGGCAGGCGCTAAGTCTGGCGGCGGCCGACCATATTGCAGAGAACCATGGTCAGCAAACCAGCGCGCTTGAAATGGCTGCGCGTGAGCAGGCCGATCGTTCCAGCTCCATGCCCGCTTTTTTGCTGATCGTCTGTGCGGTGGTCTGGCTGGTGGTGGCCTCGTTTGCGGGTCTGATCAGCTCCTTGAAACTGCACTGGCCCGAGTTCCTGGGTGATGTGTCCTGGTTGAGCTTTGGCCGTCTGCGCACGATTCACCTGAACGGCGTGGCGTATGGCTGGGCGCCCATGGGTTTGTTGGGTCTGACTATCTGGATGTTGCCGCGCTTGCTGCAAACCCCCTTGTTGGGTGGTCGTTTGGTGATGGTGGGCGGGCTGGTCTGGAACGCAGCGCTGGTTGCGGGGATTGGTGCTTTGGCCATTGGTTTGAATGCGGGCCTGGAATGGTTGGAAATCCCCTGGCAAATCGGCGTGCTGTTCGCCTTTGGCGGCATGATGATTGGTATGCCACTGGCCTTGATGCTCTCGCAACGCAAGGTCAAGCACTTGTACGTGTCGGTTTGGTACATCGGTGCGGCGCTGTTCTGGTTCCCCATTCTGTATCTGGTGGCCAAGGTTCCTGGCGTGCACTTCGGGGTGGAGCAAGCCACCATGAACTGGTGGTTCGGGCATAACGTCCTGGGTTTGTTCTACACACCCATGTCGATTGCCGCCATTTACTACTTCCTGCCCAAAGTCATTGGACGACCTGTGCGCTCCTACAACTTGTCGCTGCTGGGTTTCTGGACGCTGGCCTTTTTCTACGGACAGGTTGGGGCGCACCATTTGATTGGTGGTCCTATCCCTGAATGGCTGATTACCTTGTCCATTGTGCAAAGCATGATGATGGTGATTCCGGTGCTGGCCTTCTCGGCTAACCAGCACTTGACGCTCAAGGGGCATTTCAGTGCGCTGCGTCACTCGCCCGTTCTGCGTTTCATTGTCTTTGGCGCCATGATGTACACCGTCGCGTCCCTGCAAGGTTCTGCTGAAGCCTTGCGTTCGTTGAACTCCATTACTCACTTCACGCACTTCACTGTGGCTCACGCTCATCTGGGTATGTATGGCTTTGTGAGCATGGTGATTTTTGGTGGTGTGTACTTTGCCTTGCCGCGCATTCTGAACACGGCCTGGCCCCGTCCTGCCTTGATCTCCTGGCACTTCTGGCTGGTGGTGGCTGGCTTTGCCGTCTACATGATCACGCTCAGCATTGGTGGCGTGCTGCAAGGTTTGGCCTTGCTGGATCCTGCCCGTGGCTTTATGGAATCGGTGGCGGTCACCATGCCCTGGCTGCAAGGCCGTTCCATTGGCGGCGCCATGATGACGCTGGGCCATCTGGTCTTTGCCTTGCACGTATTGCTGATGATTGTGAAGTCGGGTGCGTTTGCGCTGACCGAGTCCCGCTCGGCTGCGGTGCGCCCTGGCGCTGAGCTGGAGGTTTAAGGACATGGAAAACGAACTGAAGTTGATTATCGGGTCCATGGTGACCTTGTCCCTGGCAACAGCGGCCATGATTGTGGTGCCCTTTTTGCAGTTGAAAGACGAGCCAGCCCCGGAAGGTTTGTCGCCCTATACCAGTCAGGAATTACGGGGACGGGCGGTGTATCGGGGTAATGGCTGCATCACCTGCCACACGCAGCAGCCCAGTACCACGGGCGCAGGTGTGGCGGACGCCAGCCGTGGCTGGGGGCGTGCTTCGGTTGCGGGGGATTATCACTACGACGATCCGCCTTTGCTGGGCACCATGCGTACCGGGCCGGATCTGTTCAATATTGGTGTGCGTCAACCTAGTCAGGATTGGCATTTGGGGCACTTGTACGATCCGCGTGCTTACTCGCCGGGCAGCAATATGCCTCCCTATCGTTTCCTGTTTGAAGCCAAGAACCCGGATCAGGTGCAGCCTGATGAGCGCGTCGTGAGCTTGCCGCCGGGCGTGGCACCGGAGGGCAAAGTTGTGGTGGCCCGTCCGGAGGCTTTGGATCTGGTGGTGTATTTGCAGTCGCTCAAGCATGTGTATCCGATCTTGAGTGCTGATGTGGTGGGGAGTGAGGAATGAACCGACCTGTGCAAAGTCGTCAAAGCGAGAATGCCGATCCCCACGAGCAGTACAACCCGGTTCCGCGAGTGGTGATTCTGGTGATTTTGGCCTTGCTGGCCTGGGCGGTGTATTACATCGTCTCGGCTCAGCCCAATAGCTCTCCTCGTTTGGGGGATCAGCGACCTTTGGCGGTCCTGGCTCCAGCGCCTGGCAGTGCATCTGCGGATGGCAAGCAGTTGTATGCCAATGCCTGTGTGGCGTGCCACCAGGCAACGGGGCAAGGTTTGCCGGGGGTGTTTCCTCCTTTGGCGGATTCAGAGTGGGTGAAGGGAGAACCCAAGGTGCTGGCGCAATTGGTGCTGCATGGGGTGACCGGGTCCATCACGGTGAAAGGTCAGGAATATCAGGGGGCAATGCCTGCGTTTGCAGAGCAGTTCAATGATGCGGAGCTGGCGGCTGTGTTGAGCTTTATTCGCCATGAGTGGGGGAATGAGGTGGATGCCATCACCCCCGAGTTTGTGGCCGAGGCACGGGCTGCCAGTGTGGATCGTAGTCAGCCTTGGCAAGGAGAGAAGGAACTGCAGGACTGGATTGCGGCGCATTGAGGCGGCTGGGATTGGTTCTTCTGGAATTAATAATTAGAAGCACGTTTTGAAACGGTAGCACGCCGGGAACAGGCCCCCGGCTTTTGAACCGATATCTCGCCCGACCCCAGGGTTGGAGATGTCGGTTTTTTTTTGTTTAGAGTCTCTGTGGGGACGCCGCTTGGGGGCCGGGTCCAGGGGGGTGGGCTTGACTACTTGCCGATGCTGCGCATCGGTGCCCTTGTCGATGTCTTGATACGGGCGCACTCTGAACTCGCCCGGTGGTTTGTCCCCCGGACAAACCACAAGCGTCGGGCTCAAACAGCAGAGTGCTTGTATCCCGTATCAAGACATCGCCTGCGGCAAGCAGTCTGAATCGCCCACCCCCCTGGACCCGGCCCCCAAGCGACTCACAACGGAGAAATATAAAAAAACCGATTTGGGGCGGGAGAAAGTGCTGGTTGTAGAGAGGACAGGGGGCTTTTTAGCGTTCCTTGGCTTGGCGCTTGGTGGGCTTAGGGCTTGTTGTTGGCCAAGTTGTTGAGATGGATTGAAGGGTTACTGCCATTGAGCGCAGTGAGGCCAGTTGAAAAAAGCCCAAAAGTAATCATCAATGATGATCAGCATGCTTGCGGTATTTACACGCTGATTATTGGCATCTATCTGTAGCGAGAACTCGTAAGTCAGGGGCTTTTAGGGGGTGTTTTGACGAGGGTTGCTAAAAAATAGAGATCTAGGCATTGCGATCTGTCTCTGAGCACTTGGATCTTGGAAGTAAACCAGCTTGAATCGTGGATATGCATCACTGTGAACCACTTGGGGCCCTCTGCAGGGATTGGGCGGATCAGAGTACTTGCCGCGGTCAGGAGATAGCGTAGGGGTTCAAGCATCCTGCTGTTTGAGCCGGACGCTTGTACTTGGTCCGGGGGACCAAGTACCCGGCGAGTTCAGGATGCGCCCGTAGCTATCTCCTGACAAGGGCACCGGTGCGCAGCACCGGCAAGTTCTCAGCCCAATCCCTGCAGAGGGCCCCAAGTGGTGGCTTCACGGAGACCGATCCCATCATTCAAAGACCGATTTCACTCTCTATGAAACCCCACTTATAAAAAGCAGACTTACGCCGCCTTCTTCCGTAATGTCAGCCACAGACCAGCCAAGATAGCCACCAGTCCCAGCCCTGCGCGAGCTGCCAAGGTATTCCCCAGAATCAGAAAATCCAATCCCGCCGTCACCACAGGCACCAGATAAAACAGGCTAGTGACATTGACCAGATTCCCGCTGCGAATCATGCGATACAACAGCAACTGGGCCAGCACGGAAATCACCAGGCCAAGCCATACCACCGGCCCCCAAAAGCCTAGCGTGTTCTCCCAGCGGATTTCCTGTCCCAAGCCCAGGGACACCAGAATAAACAAGCCCAGAGACAAGGAGTACTGCAAAGGCATTCCTTGCAGGGCCCCCACAGGCTGACGCTTTTGAACAATCGTCCCGACAGTGATGCTTAACAAAGCAGCAATTGCAAATACCAGACCTGTCACGGACAAACGGCTGACAATCAGGCTTTGATAAACCACCAGAATCAGGCCAGTCAAAGACAAGGCCAAACCAGCCATACGGGTCAGGGAAAAACGCCGCTCGGTCAGCGCCAAAGTCAGAATTGGCTGTACACCCAGAATCGTGGCCAGCAGACCCGGTGTGATCCCTTGGGCCAGGGTTTCAAAATAGAAAAACGAATACAGCCCGATCATCAGCAAACCGCTGATGGCAGGCAGCAGACGTTGCCCTTTAGGCGGTAGCCAGCCGCCATTGAAGTGACCCAGCACGATCACCATAGGCAGGGCGATGGCAAAACGCAGAATCAGCATGGCCATAACCGAGCCATGATCCAAACCGATACGAGTGAAAATACCCGCGCTGCCCCAAAGCAGCACGAACAGGGCAATAGCACCCATTTGGGCGCGAGAAGAAGAAGTCATGATGTTCTTTATCTGTCTAAATAAATTAGGTTTGTCTGCAAAGACATTCCAGGCGCATCAAGAGCGCAGGAAAAGAAAAAGAGGTCTTAGGAGCAGACGCTGTAGACGCGTGTGTCGACGACAACATCGGACACGACTGCGACTTGATTGACGACGCCCGGGGCGACGACAGTCATCAGCAAGACAGATGGAGGAGAGCCCGCCCGCAGCGACGCGGCCCGCGATAGGGGCAGAGTGCTTGGCAAAGAGGATGCGGGGCGGTTCATGGAATAGGGATCAGATCGTTAAATCGATGGGCTACTGTAGCACAAAATATATTTAGGACGCCAATAGTCAGCCGCTAGGGTAATCGCTAGTACAGACGACAGACCGGGCTATGTAAGAATTGCATCGATCGCGATTTCAGATCGCTGCGACATTTCCAAATAGAGACGACATCCGCTGCCAATGCTGCCAGCGCCGATGCCGGGCAAAAAGGCCCAGACTGGTTCAGTGCTTGAACCGGTCTGGGCCTTTTTGTTTGCCTGAAATAAATCCGACCTCGTAATTAGGTCGCGAACTATTTGGAACCCTGCTTCGCAGCCCTATGCCATCGTGATACACAGAGCTCACGCAGCGTCAGCAAGGACTGACGCCAGCCAGGCCGGAATCGTCACCTTGTTTTGGAGGCTTATGCCATGTTGGGTGTTGCGCTTTTCTTTATTGGGGCTGTGCTGATTGTTAATGGCGTGGGTTTGACTGGACGTATTGAAAGTCGGGACCTGGCCCCCTTTAACTTGTTGGTGGGGCTGCTGGCCCTGTTCATCAATTTGCTGGGCTTGCAGCGCGGCGAGCAAATGGCCGATTACTTTGCCGTTGCCGGTGGGCTGCTGTTTGCCTTCACCTATCTGTATCTGGCCGTGGTGCAGTGGTATGGCCTGAAAGGAGTGGGCTTTGGCTGGTATTGCCTGTTTGTGGCCATCAGCGCGTTGGCCTTTGCCGGGACTGCCAGCGACCCGCGTTTGATCACCATGTGGCTCTTGTGGTCCAGCCTGTGGTTCCTGTTTTTTCTGGCCTTGGGACTGGGCCGGTCCTTGCGTATCTTGCCCGTGTACACCGTCCTGATCGGCGCGCTGACCTGCTGGTTGCCCGGCACCTTGATCCTGATGGATGCCTGGTAGTTCACATAGGGAAGCAAGCTCGGTGGGGGCCAGAGTAATGCAGTTTTTTGGAGTAACCTGATGCTCGCTCGTAGTGTTTACCGGCAGGTCTGTCGACCTGCGCCCCTACCATGCTAGACAGGAGATGGACTTTGGCTCACAACGAACCCGTACGCGTCGGCGTTCTTTATTCCGCAACCGGCATGACCTCTACCATTGGTCAGTCGCAATGGCAGGGCACCAAACTGGCGATTGAGGAAATCAACGAGGCCGGTGGCCTGCTCGGGCGCGAGCTGGTGGCGGTGTGTTACGACCCGGCGTCCAAGCCCGCTTGCTACGCTGAACAGGCCGAGCGGCTGATTGTGCAGGATCGCGTCAATGTGATCTTTGGCTGCTATATGTCCAGCAGCCGCAAGGCCGTAATCCCGATTGTTGAAAAGTGGAACAAGCTGCTGTTCTATCCCACGCTGTACGAAGGTTTCGAGTTCTCGGGCAATGTGATCTATACCGGCGCGGCGCCCAATCAGAACAGTGTGCAGCTGGCGCATTTCATGACCAGCAATTTTGGCGCGCGGGTCTACATGATTGGCTCGGACTATATCTACCCCTACGAGTCCAACCGCATCATGCGCGAGCTGGTCATGCAGCATCCCGATAGCAAGGTGCTGGGCGAACACTATCTGCCACTGGATGCCAGCGAGAGCGATTACAGCCTGATCATGGAAGATATACGCCAGAAGCAGCCGGACTTTATTTTCTCCACCGTAGTGGGGGACTCCACGGCCAATCTGTATCGCGCTTATGCCAATGCGGGCTTTAATCCGCAAACCATGCCCATTGCCAGCCTGACGACCTCCGAGGCCGAGATTGCACAGATGGGCGCAGCAATTGCCTGTGGGCATTTCACCGCTGCACCGTATTTCCAATCCATCGAGTCGGAGGTCAATGCGCGTTGCCTGGCCAGTTTGCGCAAGCGCTTTGGGGCCGACTGCCACCCTAATCTGTGTTGGGAAGCTGCCTATTCACAGATGCATTTGTTCGCCAATGCGTATCGGCAATCTGCCAGTGATGCGATCGGGGATTTGCTGCCCTACCTGCTGGGTAGTGAACTGGATGCGCCTCAGGGGCGGATCAAGGTCGATCCCAATAATCACCACACCTGGCTTTATCCACGGATTGGACGCATCAATGCCGACGGCGAATTTGCGATTGTGCGCCAGGCAACGCGCCCGGTCTCGCCCGACCCGTATCTGGTCACCCATTCTTTGGGCGACTGGACTGCCAAGCTGGATACTTTGGAGACATAAAGCGTGGCCAACTCCTCTTCCTACGGTGATGAGCCGGCAAACAAGCCCTTGCGAGTGCGGAATCGTTTTCCGCATGCCACCTCGCCGCAGCTCAAGGAACTGCGGCAATTGACGATGGTGGTCATGCATCCGGACGATAGCGATGGCCGCTTGCTGACCCAGCAACTGCAGCGTATCGGGTGTTCGGTCCAGACGATCTGGCCGCCCACGCAAAACCTGCCTTCAGGAACGGATCTGGTGTTTCTGGCCGTGCAACCTGATCTGTTGCACCTACGTCTGGATTGGGTCTGCGAGGAGGAAGCGCCCACGATTATTGCCGTGGTCAATTATGAAAACCCCACGATCGTGTCGGCGGTGCTGGATTTGAATATTCAGGCGATCCTGCCTTCGCCCATTCGTTCTTTCGGTTTGCTGTCCACCGTTGTGCTAGCGCGCAAATACCATAAGGAACTGCGCCAGCAGCGTCGTCTGATCAGCAAGCTGCAAACCAAATTGATGGGGCAGCGGCATGTGGCGCAGGCCAAGACGATCTTGATGCGTACCCATCAGGTATCGGAAGATCAGGCCTACGATCTGATCCGCGAACAGGCCATGAACAAGCGCAGCACGATTGAAGATATTTCGATTGCCATTGTGAACGCCAGTGAAGTGCTGTCCCTGGGGCAGAAAGGTTCGTCCTTGCTGGGGAACTAGCAAGGTGTTCTGGCTATTCTGATGTGCTGCGGGTAGCGAGAGCAGGCGTGGTATGGAGTGACGTGCTGGAAGTAATAGACATAGGCTGGCTTGCTAAAGAAAAAGACAGAAACACTCCCCGTTTTCATTCCTCCTACAATAGCGTTTTTCCAGAGCACTCCGCTGTCAGGCGTAGAGATAATGAGCAATCAGGAACATGAACCCGGCAGGCCGGTGACACAGGAGCAACGCGCGGCCTGGGCACAGTTGACGAAAGATCGTGATCAACTGAGCGAGCAATTAGAGACACTGGAGCGTGGTCACCAGGATCTGAGTAAATTTTTGCTCAAAGCCAAACGCAATAACTGGATTGCCTGCACCTTGGTGGTGATTTTTACCGTGCTGGGCTGGTTGCTGGATGCTTCGGCCTGGCTGCGTTGGTATGTATTGCCGATTACGCTTTTCTGCTGCGCCTTGTTGTGGTTTGGCGGGAAGCTGCTGGAGCGGCTGATGCAAAGCAAGATTGCGAATCTATCCGAGTTTCTGCAACAGACGGATGCCCAAATAGAAAAGGGGCGGTCCATCTTTGAGACAGACCACCCCCAATCCCATCAAGCCTGAAATTACTCAGGGCTGCTTGGCGTTGCTATTCCCCAACCCAAGGCCTGATACAAGGCAATCACATTCAGGTACGAGCCGGTTTCCGCAATTGCCAGCTCTTGCCGGGTCTGGTTCAAGCTGCGCTGATTTTCCAGCACTTGCTGATAGGCTCCAGCCCCCACTTCATAACGCGTCAAGGCACGTTCATGGGCGTTTTCCAGATGCGAAGCAGCCCGTGTCAGGCTAAGCAGGCTTTCCTGATGCTGAGTCAGCCTTTGCAAAGACCCCTGAATTTCCTCCTGCGCTTGCAACAGCACTTGTTGATAGTGCAGGCGTGATTCATCGGCCACCGCTTCCATGCCACGCAAGCGTGCCTTGGCATGGCCCAGGCGTAGAGCAGGCCATTGCATGGCGGGCGAGACATCGAATGCTCGCGCAGCATTGCCCAGGTTGCTGCCACGCAGGGCAAAGAAGCCGATAAAACCAGCCAGATCCAGACGGGGGTATAGCTCGGCGGTGGCTGAGGCGACTTCGTGTGAGCTGGCCAGGATTTCCTGTCGTGCAGCGCGTACGTCAGGCCGGTTGAACAGCATGGCGTTGACATCGCCCAAAGGCAGGGAAGCAGCCAACGGTGCCTTGGCGCTAGGCAGTGGCGTATCAATGCTCTCGGCTTGCCCGCCGCTTAGCACCTGGATGCGCAAGCGAGCCAGTTCCAGGTCACTGCGCAGTTGCGGCACCAGAGTTTTGGCACGTTCCAGACCGGCCTGGGCATTGTCCAGATTCTCCGGTAATTCCCGGCCCAGCGATACGCCAGCCTGTACCAGCTTGATCGTATGTTCCCAACTGCGGACATCGTCCTCTGCCAGAGCCAGCCGTCGCTGCAAACCTTGGGCCTGCACGTATTGGCGTGCCAGCTCAGCGGCCATCGCCTGTCGAGTCAGCTCCAGTTGATCCGCGCTGGCTTCGCTGCGTGCCTGGGCAGAGCGGGCCAGTTGTTCCACACGGCCAAACAGGTCGATCTCCCAGGTGGCTTGCATACCCAAACGCCAGTTCTCGGTAATACCGTGATCAATGGAGCCGTCTGGTGCAGCAAACTGTGAACCACTACGGTTGTAGCTGGCATGGGCTGTGACGGCCGGGAGGCGATCGTGCTGGCGCTCGTCGATCAGGGCGCGGGAGGCCCGCCAGCGGGCCTGTGCCTGGGCAATATCCAGATTGTGATCCAGAGCCTTGGCAATCAGGGCGTCCAGCTGCGGGTCCTGCAGCAAGGTCCACCAGTTTTCGCGTTGCTCGCTGGCTTGAGCGAACTGACTGTTCCAGTTGGTTTCGGCCAGGCTGGGAGCGGTGGGAATGGAGGTATCCAGTCCCACGGCGCAACCGCTCAGGATCAGGCTGGGGATCACCAGTCGCAGAGCACGCGCCACAGGCGCTAGCCTGTTTGATAATAGTGGCGTCATGATGAGTGTTCTCCAGTCGAAGGGCGCAGGGCTTGAGCCAAGGCGCGCGCCCGCGGGGTGTCTGCTTGATGGGCGTGGTCACGCGCCAGCAAGGTATACAAAGTAGGCAAGATGAACAGGGTGAAGATCGTACCGATCAACATGCCCGAGACCAGCACCACACCCAGGCCAAAGCGGCTGTTTGCGCCAGCACCCGAGGCAAACAGCAGAGGCACCAGACCAAAGACCATGGCTCCGGTTGTCATCAGCACAGGACGCAAACGAATGCGGGCGGCCTGCAAGATGGCTTCGGGCTTTTTCAGGCCTTCTTTGAATTGCAGCTCATTGGCAAACTCCACCATCAGAATACCGTGCTTGCTGATCAGGCCGACCAGCGTTAGCAGACCTATCTGGGTGTAGATGTTGAGCGTGCCAAATCCCAGTGCCAGGGGCAGCAGGGCACCGCACAGGGACAAGGGCACCGTCACCAGAATGATGATGGGGTCCACAAGGCTTTCGTACTGCGCGGCCAGCACCAGATAAATCACAACCAGCGCGGCCAGGAAGGCCCACACCAGAGACTGACTTTCCTGGGTGAATTGGCGCGACTCCGATTGCCAGTCATGCGTAAAGCCTGCGGGCAATTGACGCGCGATTTCGTCCAGATAGCCAACGGCTTGTCCCAGCGTTACGCCCGGTGCGGGAATGGCTTGCAGCGTGGCCGAGTTTTGCTGGTTGAATTGGCGCAGGCTGTTGGGCTCCACTTCGCTGTGAATCTGAACCATGGCCGACAAGGGCACCAGTTCGCCATTGGCACTGCGTACAAACTGGCGCGTCAGTGCTTGTGCCGTCAGGCGCAGTTCGCGTTGGCTTTGCGGAATCACGTCATAGGAGCGACCATCCAGCGAGAAGCGGTTCAGGTAGTTCTCGCCCACCAGCACGGCCAGGGAGTCGGCAATATCTCGCAGGCTGATGCCCATGCTGGCAGCTTTGCTGCGGTCGATCTGGACGCGGGAAACGGGCTTGTTGTAGTCCAGGTCACTGTCCACCACCACAAACAATCCGCTTTCACGGGCTTGCTGTTTGACCCATTCCATTGTGTCGTACACCGTGCGGTAATCGCCGGGACTACGCAGTACCAGCTGCACGGGCAGACCGCCGCTGGAGCCGGGCAAGGGGGCAAGCTGGAAAGCAAAGATGCTGCTGCCGGGAATGGTGCTGACACGTCCTTGCAGCTCGCCCTGTACGGCGCTGGCATCGCGCTCGCGCTTGCTCCAGTCCTTCAGGTTGATCCCGCCAAAACTGGCGGCCGGGCCGTCCGTACCCACAATCAACCAGGTGCTTTCGGTTTCGTTCACTTGGCGATAGGTGTCATCCAGCAGCTTGCCGTCGCGTTCGGCGTAGGCCAGGTTGGCGTTTTGTGGAGCCTTCACGGCTGTCAGCACGCTGGCCTGGTCCTCAATGGGAGCCAGTTCGCTGTGTGTCATTTGATAGAGTACGGGCAGGCTGATAAAGACCAGCAAGGCCATGGCACCCGTGATCCAGCGGTGACGCAAGGAACGTGCCAGCAAGCGACCATAGCGGGCCGACAGGCCCCCAAAGAAGCTCTCTGCCATGTGCGCCATGCGGCCTTCATCTTGCTGCGAGGGCAGCAGCAAGGAACTCATCACCGGGGACAGGGTCAGGGCCACTACACCGGATACCAGCACGGCACCGGCCAGCGTCAGGGCAAACTCCTTGAAGAGTGCTCCAGTCAGGCCACCCATCAGACCAATCGGGGCATAGACGGCAGCCAGGGTCAGCGTCATGGCGATCACAGGGCCGGCTACTTCACGTGCGCCCAGCAAGGCGGCCACCACGGGCGAACGCCCGGCAGCAATATGACGGTGCACGTTTTCAACCACCACAATCGCGTCGTCCACGACCAGCCCGATCGCCAGCACCATGGCCAGCAAGGTCAGCAAGTTGATGCTGAAACCAAAGGCCAGCATCAAGGCAGCGGCTCCCAGCATGGACAAGGGGATAGTAGCCAGGGGAATCAGCACACTGCGGAAGGAGCCCAGGCACAGGTAAATCACCAGCACCACGATAATCATGGCTTCGGTCAGGGTCTTCAGCACCTCATCAATCGAGGCTTGAATGAAGCGGGCGGTTTCAAAAGCCAGGGCCACTTCCACGCCGGGTGGCAGGGTCGCCTCAATAGCGGGCAGGCGATCACGAATGCCTTCCACAATGCGCAAGGGATTGCCGCCGGGAGTAGGGAACAAACCCAGGTGAATGGCGGGCAGGCCATCCATCAAGGCGCTGGTTTCAGTCGCTGCTGCACCCAGTTCCACCTTGCCTATGTCGCGCAGACGTACCAGCGAGGTGCCGTCCTCACGCACGATCAGGTCCTGAAATTCGGCCACGCTGGTCAGGTCCGAGTTGAGCTGAATATTGCTCAAGACATGCTGGCCTTTGACCATGCCGGGAGCGGCCTGGTAGTTGTTGGCACGCACGGCCTGGGCAATATCGGCAGCGGTCAGGCCATAGCCAGCCATGCGGTCCGAATCCAGCCACAGTCGCATGGCCAGTTTCTGACCGCCAAAGGTCTGAATCTTCGCCACACCGTCAATGGTGGAGAACATGGGTTCCACCACGCGGGACAGATAGTCGTTCAGTTCCGGGATGGAGATCGATGTTGTGGAAAAGCCCACATAGGCCACGGCAGTGGAGTCCCCGGAGGAGCGTTCCACAACCGGGTCATACGCGCCTTCAGGCAGGCGATAGCGCACCTGGCTGACCTTGCTCATGACTTCCGTCAGGGCCTGGGTGGAGTCGCGGTTCAGTTCCATGCGCAAGGTCACGACACTGCGGCTTTGCACGGAGTTGGAGGACAGATAATCCACCCCTTCGACCGAGGCCAGAGCCTGGGCGATAGGTTGGGTGACAAAGCCTTGCATCAGCTGTGCAGAGGCGCCGGGGTACTCGGTGGTAATTGTGATGGTGGAGTTTTCCAGCAGGGGGTACTGCCGGATGGGCAGCTTGTCCAGGGAAAACAGGCCCAACATCAGGAGCAAGGCGCTGACCACCAGGGCAAGTACCGGCCGACGAACGAACAAGTCGGTAAAGCCGGGACGGGAGGTGGTGTTCATACGGGCTCCTTGTCCTTGGCGGTCTGCACAGTGGAGCCGTCCTGAATCTTGATCTGGCCGGCGCTGACAACGGTGTCGCCTTCCTTCAGACCATCAATGATTTCGACACGCTCGTCCCATTGCTCGCCGGTTTGTACGGCTACACGCTTGACCTGCCACAGGCCCTGATCCTTGGGGGAGGCCACAAAGACGGTCTGACCATAAGCGGTGTAGGTCAGTGCAGTTTCGGGCACGGTCAGCACGGGAGCTTCGGCGGGGCGTTTCAATTGAGCGCGGGCGTACATCCCGGCTTTCAGGCGATTGTCCGGATTGGGCAGCAAGGCTTGCAGGCGCACGGTGCGCGAATCACCGATCAAGGGATCAACGGCGCTGATTTCAGCCTGGAAGTTCTCGCCCGGCCAGGCGTCCACCTGCACTTGCAGTGTCTGGCCCACGTTCAGATCCGGCAGGCTTTGCTCTGGCACGGTCAGGTTCACACGCAGTTGGCTGTCATCGACCAGGCTGGCGATGGCCTGGCCGGGTTGCAAGTAGTGGCCCTGGTGCAGGCTGGTGATACCGATGCGGCCCGAGAAGGGGGCGGCAATCTGTTTCAAGGCCAGTTCAGCACGTTGATATTGCAGCTGGGCCTGAGCCACGGCGTGATCGGCCTGGGCCTGATCCAGCTGTTCCTGGGTGGCGGCTTGCTGTTCTTTCAGCTTGCGTACCCGGCTGAGCTGAATGGCGGCCTGTTTGACCTGCGCCTGCTCGCGGCGCACGCTGGCTTGTTCCAGTTCGTCATTCAGCAAGACCAGTGGCTGGCCTGCCTTGACTTGCTGCCCGGAGGTGAAATCAATCTTGCGAATACGACCGCTGGTCTCTGCGCTGAGCAGCACTTGCTGCCAGGCTTCCAGTGCACCGACCGCATGCAAAAGACGTGGAGCGGTCTGGGAGTCGACGCTGGATAGTTCGACAACGGCAGGCGGGTAGGCGCCACCTGCCTGAGCTTCTTGCGAGGCGGGCAGCAAACGCCAGCCTATGGCCAATACGCCGGCCAGAACGGGAATGATGATCCAAGTACGACGCGAACTCATGCTGCGGATCCTCCTGTCATTGAAGAGGGCCACAGAGGCTGTTTGTTGGGGAGAGTCCAGCCGAATCGCTGATCACTTTGCGACCAGTCTTCGGGTTTGAAGTAAGTGGCTGGCACAAGCTGGGCTTGCCGTAACCATGACAGAGGTCCGGCAAACAGAATCCAAATGAGGGAAGGCATGGCAGGTTCCTGTGACAACAAAGAGGCAGCCGACATGGCTTGCCTTAATTAGGTACCTGGACTATAAAACCTCAAGTTAACTTGAGGTCAAGGGGTGTCAAGATGGCAAAAACAGTGGATTACAGCCGTGCCCTGACGGTGGGGGAAGTGGCCAAACGCAGTGGTGTGCCTGTCTCGACCGTGCATTTTTATGAAGCCAAAGGCTTGATTGCCAGTACCCGCAACAGCGGCAACCAGCGTCGTTTTGATTCGGTGGTTTTACGCTACATTGCGATCATCAAAGTGGCGCAGCGTACCGGCATTCCTCTGGAAGAAATCCACGAGGCCTTGCGTGGTTTGCCACCGGGCAGCAAGCCATCCAGCAAGCAATGGCGGGCCATGTCCAGTCGTTGGCAAGCCAGTTTGAATGATCGTATTGAGCAGTTGACGCGACTGCGCGATGAGCTGACCCACTGTATTGGCTGTGGGTGCTTGTCCATGAGTGAATGTCCCTTGCGTAACCCAGCCGATATTCTGGGCCAGCAAGGGCCCGGCCCCCAGATTCTGGAAAGAAAGCTGGAGGCCGGATCAGAGGTTTAGGTCGGGTCGGGCGACTGCGCGTACAGGGCTGTCGCCTCGGAGGTGACCAGCGACTGATAGCGCTCGAAGTGGTTCAGGATGTCGTTGATGACCTGGCTGGAGGATAAGCCCATCAGGTCATAACCCCGACTGCCATCGGCAAAGACGGTGCGCACCTGCCATTCCTGAGGTCGAGCCTGCTCGTTGCGAGCAGCCGCTGCCGTAAAGCTGGCAACCCGACGTGCACGTAATTCCACGCCATAGACAAAGTTGCGTTGGTTGTCGGCCTGAATGGTCAGTTGCGCCGTATCCGGCTCGCCCGTTTCCAGGCTGACATTCAGGTTGCGTTTACTCAGCTCGTCTGCCACAGCCTGCAAGGCGGGAACCACGGTCTCACCCATGAAGCGACGGGCATCACGCTGGTTGGGCGTGTGCAGAATGGTCGAGAGGCGGCGACGCCAGGACACTTCCGAACCCGGTGCCGGGCCGGACATGGGACCTTGACGACGCAATCGTGACATATCTGCCTTCATGCCTTTGAACAGCCCCAGAATCAACAAGAACATGATGATGGCAAAGGGCAAGGCGCTGACCAGCGTGACGGTTTGCAACGCTGTCAGACCACCGGCCAGCAAGAGCAGGGAGGCGGCGGTGCCTTCCAGCGCGCACCAGTAAATGCGTTGCCAGACTGGAGCGTCTTCCACCCCGCCGGCGGCCAAGGTATCGATAACCAAAGAGCCCGAGTCAGCCGAGGTCACAAAGAAAATGGCGACCAGAATAATAGCCAGCGTCGAGGTCACATTGGACCAGGGCAGGTATTCCAGGAATTCGAACAGCGCCACGGATGCATTGGCGGCAGCGTCCTGCGCCAGTTGACCCGCGGCCACACCCATATCCAGGAAGATGGCGGTGTTGCCAAAAACGGTCATCCAGAAGAAGGTGAAGACGGTGGGCACCAGCAGTACGCCCAGCACAAATTCACGCACGGTGCGACCACGCGAGATGCGGGCGATGAACATGCCGACAAAAGGCGACCATGCGATCCACCAGGCCCAGTAAAACAAGGTCCAGGCTTTCATCCAGCTTTGCCCGCGGAATGCTTGTGTACTAAATGAGCGTGCAAAGAAGTTATCGAGATAACCACCGATATTCTGTACAAAAGCATTCATCAAAAAGGCTGTGGGGCCCACGGCGAGCACAAACAGCATCAAGGCAATGGCAACCAGCAAATTCAGTTCGGACAGGCGGCGAATGCCAACATCCAGTCCACTGACAACAGATAAGGTAGCCAGCGAAGTAACCACCACAATCAGGACAATTTGCAGCCAGGTTTCCTGTGGCCAGCCAAATAAATGCTCCAGACCGGCATTGATTTGAAGCACACCCAAACCCATGGAGGTGGCAATACCAAATAGCGTGCCGCAAACGGCGAAAATATCCACGCTATCGCCAATCCAGCCTTCAATGCGCTTGCCAAATAAGGGATACAGGCCCGAGCGAATCGTTAACGGCAGGTTGTAGCGAAAGCAGAAATAGGCCAGCGACAAACCCACGACCGCATAGACGGCCCAGGCATGAACGCCCCAGTGAAAGAAGGTGATGATCTGCGCCTGATGGGCGGCTTCCACTGTGCTGGCCAGACCCGAGGGCGGGGCCGAGAAGTGTTGCAGTGGTTCGGCCACGGCAAAGAACATCAAACCAATACCCATACCGGCGGCAAATAGCATCGCCATCCAGGTGAGATACGGGTAGTCAGGTTCCGAGTCGTCCGGCCCTAATTTCAAGTTGCCGTAGCGGCTTAATGCCAGATAGACGACGGCAAAGAAAAACAAGGCCACAGCCAGGATATAGAACCAGCCGAAACTTTTGATGACCCAGTTTTGTAACTGCTCAAAAATAAGTGCGGCGTCTTTAGGGAAAATAATCCCGATCAGCAAAAAGACCAGGACGATAAAGGTAGATCCCCAGAACACCCGTGGATGTAGCGTGCTTTTAAAAGGCAGCCCCATGTCATGCTCCGTTTGTAACTAAGAGGGCACAGCTTAACGAGAACGACTGCCTGTTGAAAGGTTTGTTAGATTAAGAAATATTTGCTCAGGCTCGGAAAGGATCTATGGGCAAAATTAATTCCTGATGTCCGGCCTGACGGGTTAATTCCAATTGATGGAGCACACTGGCACTGGCTGTATGCACCGCAGAATGCAGGTCTGCGCCCAGAATCAGGTGGGCCAGCAAGGTGGAGGCAAACAGATCACCCGTGCCCTTGGCAGCACAATCCACGCGCGGATGGCTAAGCAGGGTGTCGGCACGCGGCTCTTTGCGCGACATTAATAATTTGATCTGGCCATCCTGCCAGGACTCGGGGGCGGCACTGGTGGCAATCACCCATTCGGTACGGCCATTGAGCAAGGCGTGGGCCGCGCTTGAACTGGCCTGGATGGTGTCGCAAGGCTGCTGAGACAGCAGCGACAGCTCGTAATTATTGGGCGTCAAACCGTTGGCCAGTGGCAGCAAGGTTTCGTGATAAGTGGGGATCAGAGCCGGGTCTACATAGACGCCTACATCCAGATCACCAATGACCGGGTCCACAATCACCAGAGTATCGGGGTGCGCTTGCAGCAGCGCTTTTAACCAGCGCGCAATGATGACGGCCTGATTGGCACTGCCCAGATAGCCGATCAGGACAGCGCGCACCTGGTCCAGCGCACCGCGCAGGACCAGATCATTCAGAAAGCCTTCCAGCCATTCATCGGGTACCGCACCGCCGTGCACCGTGGGGTATTGCGGGTTGTTGCTGAGCAACACGGTGGGAACGGCGGCCACTTTAAAGCCGTGTCTACGCAAGGTCGGGCCGGCAACATTGTTGCCTACCCGACCGTAGACGACTTGAGACTGAATCGAAACGACATCCACATGGTAAGGATGTCGTTCACGATCAACAAACGTTACAGCAGCAGTGTTCATGCAGCGCAATTAGCGGAACTGGCTTGTTTAAGTTGGCTGAGCCAGCTGGTCAGGACCGTAGCGGCAGCGGCGTGCAGGCGTTTTTGTACCGCCATGGCTTCCAGACGCAGCATTTGCGGGTCGATATCAGCTTGTCCCAGTTCGTTGGCATGGCCAACCAGCCAGCGTTCCAGCTTGCTGGTGTCAGCTTCCAGGTGAAATTGCAGGCCCAGTACTTGGGTTCCAAAGGAGAAGGCCTGGTTGGGGCCTACGTCCGTGCTGGCCAGGTGAATGGCTCCGTCAGGAATGTCGAACTGATCCCCGTGCCAGTGCAGGACGGGAATGCCGCTAACGGCGGCCAGGGGCGATTCTTTGCCCGCTTCGCTCAGTTTCAACGGAGAGAAACCGATTTCTTTCACACCCAGGGGATACACATTGGCGCCCAGGGCGCGCGCAATCAGTTGTGCGCCCAGGCAAATGCCCAGCAAAGGTTTGCCAGCCAGCAAGAACTTGTTGATCAGTTCCAGCTCATCAGACAGGAAGGGGTAAATCTTTTCGTCGTAGGCGCCGATTGGCCCGCCTAGTACAACCAGCAGGTCAGCGTCCTGTTCACCCACGTGACGCAGTGACTCGACGGAAGGGTCAATGTATTGAACTTGGTAGCCCTGTTCGATCAGAACAGGTTCCAGTGTGCCCAAGTCTTCAAAATGGATATGACGCAGTGCGATGACTTTCTTCATAAGGGTTTCTTTCAGTCCAGATGGTAAGGATGTCAGCTCGTGGTACCGATGTCTACATTAATGGCACCCGATAGAGGGAAGGTGCAACACGCCAGTGCATGGCCTTGGGCCTTGTCCTGATCGCTCAGGCAAAAGTCAGGTTCAGAGCGGTATTCGCCCTCCGAGATCTGTACCCGGCAAGCGCCGCAAATGCCCGAGCGGCACTGGCTGCGAATAGGTACATCGGCTGCTTCCAGCATTTCCAGCAGGCTGTTGCCCGGTTCAGGCGAAAGCGTTTGCCCGGTGCTGCGTACATTGATTTGCAAGGGGGCGCTGCCTGCTTCAGGCAGGATTTCCACACCGGATTTGGCAGGTGGGGAAAAGGCCTCGATCAACATATGCGAGATGGGGTGCGCCTGAACGGTGTATTCGCGCAAGGCCTGGGCAAAACCGTGGCTGCCGCAAATCACCACTGCCTGCGGGTCTTTCAAGAGCTCCATGTTTTCAAAAGAGGGGCGACCTACTTTGAAATGAGCGCTATCGCGGATTTTTTCCTGCGTGACAAACACCGTCAGCGTGAACCAGCTGGTGCTCAGATCCAGTTGCAGCAGTTCATGCAAGAAGGGAATGTCGGCAATACGGGCAATACTGAGCAGCAAATGTACTTGTGGTACTGGCAAGCCGTCCTGGGCTCGCGCCGCCAATTCACGCAGCAAGGCGATCGGCAGGGTAATGCCAATGCCGCCTGCGATCATGGCGATACGCTCATAACCCACAATAGAGTCCACCGAGATATCACCGGCCACATATTGCAGGGGCACACTCATGCCCTCGCGCAACGTGGCGTGCAAGTGATCGGAGACGCTATTGCGGCCCGATCCTTTAACGGCAATTTCAATCAGGTCTGGATCGGCCACGCGAGTGATCGAATACATACGCTGTTGAATGGTGCCGCCGGTATCGGGGTAGCTCAGGGCGACATGCTTGCCCGCCTGCAAGGCGCTCAGAAAATCAAAGTGGCCACTTTGCACTCGCAAGGTAAAAACTTTGACGTTTCCGGCCTCGGGGCGAACGGTCTCGCAGCGCGCCTGAATCATGGCTGTCATTGCAGCGCCTCCTGTTGCTCCGCTTCTGGCTGGGCCTTGCCGGACTTGCTGTTCAAGCCAATGCGCTCGATCAGGCTTTCTACCGAGCCGGTGTAGACGCCAATTTCGTTGGAGTCGCCGGTGTCGTGCAGGATGTCGCGGGCATTGGGGAAGTTCACCATGGAGAAGACTTTTTCCCAGGCGCCCATTTCATTGTTGGCGAACATCTCTACCGTGCGCAAAATGACAGCGCGCATGTGCTCGCGCTCTTTCTGGCTCAGGCCGTGGATGATGTCGGAGGCCACAAAGCTGAACACGCTGGAGTGGCTCCACTCGTCCATGGCGTGGGTGCGGGTGACTTCATGGCACACGGTCTGGATGCTCTTATCCTCGGCCATGGTTTTCAGATAGTCGGTAATCAGGGTCTCGGAGGCGCAGGCAATCGCAAAGCGGGTCAGGCGACGCTCGGATTCGGAGCTGCACTGGCTCAGGATGTCATTGCGCCACTGCACCAGGTTGAAATTGGTGAAGTCCAGGGGCGTCAAACCACGCATGGAGTAGATGTAGTTGCAGGCCATGATCGACATGCGTGTGTGCAGGGCCTCGTCCAGCAAAGCCTGGGACATGACGTCTTGCAGCAGATTGCGGTTGGCGCTTGGAGGTGGGGTCTTGATGATGTCTTCGCAGGACGGCGTGACCACGTTGCACTCAACGTAAATGGTCTTCAGGTTGTAAATGCCCCATGCGTAGGACAAGCACTGCGATTTCAATTCTTCAGGAGCTTCCAGCCAGGCCTGGTGCTCACGGAAAGGCAGCAGGCATTCGCTGAAATCGGCCTTGTTGGGATCGAAAGCCAGATTGTTGTAGTCCGGCAGTTCCTGATTCACGGCAGCCCGGTTTTTCCAAAGTACAGACAGCTTTTGCAGCATATTACGTACGGCGTCATCAGTTTCGTAGCTTTTGATTGTCATTTCAAACTTCCTTGCTGTTGATTGCGATCTGTTCGAAATGAACAGGTCGTTTCTTTATTCCACCTGTCTTTATTTCCAAATGGAAATTCGCAGGCTTAAAAGGATTTGCCGATTCTTATGGACAAGGCCCAAAAAAATCCCGTTGCCGGGTTTCTTGAACCGTGGGGATCAGCGTGGTTGAACTGCCGTTAAAGCAATGGCGTTTCCTGTAGTCGTGGGAAAACTGGGGATGTTTTTATCGTGCGCAGATAGAGAAAGGTGATAATCTGCTTGAGCGTTTAGAAGTATGGGTGTTGAGTATTCGTTGGCTGCATTCTAATGATCCTATGACAATAAATGACAGACCATTTCAAGATCATTTAACAGACCACTTAAGAATAAAAATTTGAATCTTGTTTTAATTCTTGACCAGAATAATCGGAATAGGCTTTCTCTCTGTGTTCCAGAGGTTTTTTAATTCTTTATGCTTTGAATGTTTATTCAAATAACAATAATTAAAAGTGGTCTGGTGAATTAATTTTTAATGGACTGTTTGATACAGCGATAAACAGAATAGGATGTTTATCTTTCGCCCTTGGAGCCGACATATCCGGGGCTGCGCTTTTGCCGTGTATCTGGCAAACAGCCACGAGCATCAAGTGGCCAATCTCTAAACAGGAACTCCCATGAAGAGTCTTGCCGGTGGCGACACCCCCCACCTGCCTCTGGTGGGTTCGCAATTTCTACAGCAAAGCGATCGCAATCTTTGGGACATCATCGAAGCCGAACGGCGTCGCCAACAACACACCATTGAACTGATTGCTTCCGAGAATTACCTGAGCCGCTCCGTTCTGGACGTGCAGGGTTCCTTGCTCAGCAACAAGCAGGCGCAAGGCTATCCTGGGCAACGGATTTACGGCGGGTGCGAACAAGCCGATCAAACTGAAGAGCTGGCCATCGAGCGGGCCAAGGCGGTTTTTGGCGCTTCCTATGCCAATGTGCAGGCGCACTCGGGCAGTCAGGCCAATCTGGCGGTGTATCTGGCCTTGCTTTCACCGGGCGACACGATTCTGGCGCTGGACCAAAGCGCGGGCGGGCACCTTAGCCATGGTTCGCATTTCAATGTGTCCGGACGCTGGTTTCAGACTTGCTCGTATGGGGTGGATCGTCAGACGCAATGGGTGGACATGGACGAGGTTCGTGCCCTGGCTCACAAGGAGCGGCCGCGGCTGATCATTGCTGGGGGCTCGTCCTATTCGCGCACGCCGAATTTTGCCGAATTCAGAAATATCGCCAACGAGATCAACGCCTATTTGATGGTGGATCTGGCCCATAGTGCGGGACTGGTGGCGGCGGGTCTGATGGAGTCGCCCGTCAAGCATGCCCACGTTACGACCTTCTCCACGCATGGAACCTTGCGTGGTCCGCGTGGCGGGATCATCTTGAGCAATGAGCCCAAGCTGGCCGAGCGCTTGAGCCAGGCCGTGTATCCAGGACTGCAAGGCGGGCCGTTGCTGAATATTCTGGCCGCCAAGGCAGTGGCCTTGGGGGAGGCGATGAGCCCCTCCTATAAAGCCTACGCCCAGTCCGTCATCATCAATGCGCGCAGCTTGTGTCGTCGCTTGTCCGAAGGCGGACTGACGGTGGTGTCCGGGGGGACTGACTGTCATTTTGGTGTGGTGGATTTGCGTCCTTGGGACCTGTCCGGGCCGTTGGTGGAGCGGGTCCTGACTCAGTTGGGGATTAGCCTGAGCAAGCATCGAGTGCCTTACGAGCAGGTCACGGGAGCCTACTCGGGAGTACGGGTAGGCAGCGCCGCCTGTACGACTCGCGGTTTGGGCGAGGATGATTTCAAGGAAATTGGCGACATGATTCTGGCCTTGCTGGGCGGGGTGCGCAGTGGTTCGCGCAATCCCCGCACCGAGAATGCCATTCTGGAAGGGGTTGCCGACCTGAACCGGCGATACCCCTTGATGTACTGATTTTTCCTGGCCTAGCCTTTGCCCTGACGTAGAGCGTTGGCCAGACGCAACATGGCGGATTCGATCTCGTAGGCGGTCAGGGACGCATAGCCCAACAACCAACCCTGTTGTTTTTCCTCACCAATGTACAGACGGCTCAAACCTGGCAATTGAACGCCAGCACTCAAAGCGCGGCGCAGAGTGTGTTCTTCTGACCAGCCCGGCTCTAGAAAGCAGGGAATCTGCAAACCACCTTCAGGTCGGGCCGCACGGACTATGCCTTGCAAGTGCTGCTCGATGGCTTCCAGCATGATCTCCCGCCGCCCGGCATACAGCTTGCGCATGGCACGAATATGGGAGTTGTAATGCCCGTCTTCCATAAAGCGTGCCAGCGTCAGTTGCAGGATTTGCGGCGTGTGGCCATCCATGATGCTGCGGGCTTGGGTAAAGGGTTTGACCAGCTCGGGCGGCAAGGCCATATAGCCCATGCGCAGGCCCGGATACAGGGTTTTGCTGAAGGTGCCCAGATAAATGGTGCGTTGGTATTTATCCAGACCCTGCACACATGCCGTGGGTAGCCCGTCGTAATGAAACTCGCTGTCGTAGTCGTCTTCCATAATCCAGCGGCCATTTTCTGCTGCCCAGTGTATGAGTTCCAGACGACGCTCCAGGGACATGGTGGCCCCGGTAGGGTACTGGTGCGAGGGCGTCACATAAATGCAGTTCGCGCCGCTGCGATCTTCATTCAGCAGATCGGTACGCAGACCTTGTTCGTCCACGCCAATGGGTACTACACGGGCCTCGGCTGCCTCAAAGGCTTTGCGGGCGCCGAAGTAGCCGGGGTTTTCAACCAGAATGGGTTTGCCTGCATCGACCAGTAATTGCGCGCACAGGAACAGGGCCTGGCGTGTGCTGCTCAGAATCAAGATCTGATCGGCAGAGACTTTCGCACCGCGCTCCAGATTCAGGTACACGGCAATCGCTTTACGCAGGGACTCGGTGCCTTGCGGGTCGCCGTGCAGCAGGATGTTGGCCCGATAGTCTTTCATGGCCTGACGTTGCAGGCGCTCCCAGACATCGGTGGGGAAGTTGCGGGTTTCCGGCAGGCCGGTGGCAAAGGCCTTGATCGTCTGTTGATCGGCAATGCCGCCACTTTCAAACACGGCGCGGCCCCGACGGCTCAAGCCTGTACCGGGTTCCATCACGCTGCGTTTCAGGTCCTGGGCTTTGATACGGCGATAGGCGCTGCCACGCAGCTCGGTGCCTACCGATTCGGAAACATAGCTGCCCGAGCCTTCACGTCGCACGATAAAGCCGTCGCGATGCAACTGAACATAGGCGTTCTCCACCGTGTCGCGGGCCATGCTCAGGGATTTCGCCAGGGAGCGTGTGGCAGGCAGCTTGACCCCAGGACCCAGGGCGCCATCCAGAATCAATGCCCGCAAGGCACGCTGAATGCGCTGGTGAAGATCCAGGGATTGAAGTTCGTCATCGTTAAGACGCATCTTCAAGGTGTCCAGTTCAAACGAACGCGTCATGCGGTCTGCTCCAGAGAATATTAATGGTCTGACTAGTCAGACCATTGTGCTCGTAGACTTGATTGTCATTGCCGAAATAGGGGGGGCCTGTTCCGGCGTTCAGGTTTGTACAGGATCTCAGCAAGTATGTCCCGACCCTTTAATTTCAGCGCAGGGCCCAGCGCCTTGCCAATGGATGTTCTGTTGCAAATACGTGATGAGCTGCTTGATTTTGCGGGCACAGGGGTGTCTGTGATGGAAATCAGCCATCGTTCTCAGCCTTTCATGGATTTTGCCCATCGTACCGACGCCGCGGTGCGTCGTGTTCTGGCTGTGCCATCGGACTATCACGTCTTGCTCCTGCAAGGGGGTTCGTACCTGCAGTTTTCTCAAATACCGATGAACTTGTTTCATCAAACAAACACAGCGGACTATATACATACGGGTTTATGGTCGGAACAAGCAGCTAATGCCGCCAAGCAATATGGGAATGCCAGAATCATAGCCAGCTCTTATGAAACTGGATTTGATCGTATTCCCGAGATTAATGAATCTAATATTAATCGGGATGCTGCTTACTTGCATTACACAGAGAATGAAACTGCGCAGGGCTTGCAATTTTCAAAACCACCCACCTCACCTATTCCATTAGTCTGTGATGCCTGCTCCAGCTTGATGTCAAAACCGCTTGACATCTCGGCGCACGATTTGATTTACGCCTCGGCCCAGAAGAATATGGGAATTGCCGGTGTCACGATGGTATTGCTTAATCCCGCTATTTTAGACAAGCCTTTGGCAAGTACGCCACAAGCTTTGGATTTTTCCATTCAAGCAAAAAAACAATCCCTATTAAATACACCCTCTACCTTTTCCTGGTATGTGCTGGGTTTGATGCTGGAATGGATTGAACGTGTTGGTGGAATAGAAATATTGCACGAAATAAATAAGAAAAAATCGCAGGTGCTCTATGAGCTTATTGATGGCAGCAATGGTTTTTATATCAATAATGTTTTGCCTGACTATCGATCCATCAATAATGTTCCATTTCATATTGCTGAAACTAATTTAGATAATTTATTTGCCGAAGAAGCGCAAAAGAATGGATTTCATGGCTTGAAGGGCCATCAGTCAACGGGGGGCTTGCGCGCCAGCATCTACAACGCCGTCACCTTGGATGCGGTACAGGCGCTGGGACAGTTCATGCGCGAGTTCGAGCGCACGCACGGTTAAGGCGTGGGCCTGCTTTGCAAAGCGGCCAAATAGCTGGCCGCGACTTGGATAGAAATTTTTTAAGGAAAAGCGATGTACGACAACACACTCAGCCTGGCTGAATTCGACAAGGAATTGGCTCTGGCCATTCAGGGTGAAGAAAGCCGTCAGGAAGATCACGTAGAACTGATTGCCTCGGAAAATTATGCCAGCCCCCTGGTCATGCAGGTTCAGAACTCCGTGTTTACCAACAAGTACGCCGAGGGTTACCCGGACAAGCGTTACTACGCCGGTTGCGAGTTTGTGGACGTGGCTGAACGTCTGGCAATCGAACGCCTGAAAGCCGTGTTCGATTGCGACTACGCCAACGTGCAGCCTCATGCCGGAGCCCAAGCCAATACCGCCGTGTTCCTGGCCTTGCTCAAACCGGGCGATACGGTCATGGGGATGAACCTGGCGCAGGGCGGTCACCTGACCCACGGTAACCCCATCAATATTTCCGGGCGTCTTTACAACATTGTTCCTTACGGAGTTGATATCAAGACCGGCCTGATCGACTACGACGAGATGGAACGTATTGCTATCGAGACCAAGCCCAAAATGCTGATTGGTGGTTTTTCGGCCTATTCGCGTGTGAAGGATTGGGCACGTATGCGTCAGATCGCAGACAAGGTCGGTGCCTGGTTCTGGGTGGATATGGCCCACGTGGCAGGTCTGGTGGCGGCTGGCGAGTATCCCAGCCCCTTGCCATACGCGCATGTGGTCACCAGTACAACGCACAAAACCCTGCGTGGCCCACGTGGTGGCGTGATCATGGCTAAAGGACAAAGCGAAGATTTTTACAAACGTCTGAACTCCGCGGTGTTCCCTGGCGTGCAAGGCGGCCCCTTGATGCACTTGATTGCAGCCAAGGCGATTGCTTTCAAAGAGGCTCTGCAGCCGGAATTCCGTACCTATCAGCAAAACGTCGTCCGTAATGCCCGTGCCATGGCGGCGGTACTGATGCAGCGTGGCCACAACATCGTGTCAGGCGGGACCGATAACCACATGATGCTGATCAACTTGTCGGCCAAGCCCTACACCGGGCAAGAGGCCAGCGATGCCTTGGCAGATGCCTACATCACCGTAAACAAGAATTCGGTGCCCAACGATCCGCGCTCGCCCATGGTGACCTCGGGTATCCGTATTGGAACGCCCGCTGTGACGACACGCGGCTTTACGGTGGCGGATTGCGAGCAGCTGGCGCATTACTTGTGTGATGTGCTTGATGCCTATGAGGCGGGCACCCTGGATACGATCAAGCACGATATCCGGGAAAAAATCGTGACCTTGTGTCGACGCTACCCGGTGTATCAGGTGCAGACGGAACCAGCGCAGCTGTGATTTGATTAACTTCTTTATAAGGGCCCAGCCACTTTGGTGGTTGGGTTTTTTATTATGAGTTTCGTTTCTTCGATTTTCTCTTATTTTTCTTCTTATTCTTTTGTTTTTATTTTTCTTGTTGTTTTTGCTATTTTTATTTATCTTTTTTTGAAAGGTGCTTATTTTATATTTTTTAATAAGCTATGGTCTTTTTTGCATAGGGATGAGTTCTATGATTCCTATTTGGACTCTGAGCGAAAAAACACCCTTGATGTTGAGCGTTTCAAGATCATGTTTGGTATGAATCGTATCGATGATATCCAGACGGTAAGAGATGCGCGTCGCGCAATTAAGTGGTCTAGTAGTAGATCAATCGCTTTAAGGGCTCTGGGCAAGGCAGGTAGTTGGGTTAATTGGAAAGAGCAGAGGGTGGATAAGCCAGATGCTTTCCGAATGGGGCTTCTATATTTATTTCTAGTTATAGTCGTTTTTTTATCTGTTCCCTTTGCTATTTTGTCTTTTAATTCAGAGGCGATTATTCAGTTCAAAGAGAGCAAGGTGTGGGCGTGGCAAGGAGATCAGGGGTTAAGGTCATTCCTGGCTTCTCGAGGGGATGGGTGGAAATATGATGTTTCGAGTTGTTCTCAGTCTGATGTCCTTGCTGAGGTCCCTATCCATCAGGATGAGATTGACTTTATTTGTTCCTCTGTAGATTCAGGGGCTTATTTTTCTAATTTAAAATCTACAGTGAAGTTTCAGCGGTATTTCGGCTTTCCGATTTTAATTTATCTTTTGTTTCTTTCTATGCTCTTATTGAGAACTCTGAGCTCTTGGAGCGCCGCATTGCGTCTGCATCGTGAAATGTACCCGTGCCATTGCAAAAAGTAGCGAGGCGATCAGCCCCGCAACTTCCAATCCCCATACCCCTTGGCCCGCAGCTCACAAGCCGGGCATTGCCCGCAGCCATATCCCCAGTCATGCAGGGTTTCCCGCTCGTTCTGGTAGCAGGTATGGCTGTCTTCCTGAATCAACTTCACCAAAGCATCTGCGCCTAGCTGGTGGGCCAGTTCCCAGGTATCCGCTTTATCCAGCCACATCAGTGGCGTTTCTACGGTCAGTGGGCGTTCGATCCCCAGACTCAAGGCCACTTGCAGCGCTTTCAGCGTGTTGTCGCGGCAATCCGGGTAGCCCGAATAGTCGGTTTCAGACATGCCGCCAACCAGCGTATCCAGCCCCCGACGGTAGGCCAGGGCGCCAGCCAGGGTGAAGAACAGCAGGTTTCGACCCGGCACAAAGGTATTGGGCAGACCGTCTTCCTGCATGGCGATCGTCATGGATTCAGTCATGGCGCTGCCGCCTATCTGAGCCAGGACGCTGGCATCGAGTACATGGTCCTGCCCCAGGCGCTCAGCCCAATGCGGGAATTGCTGGCAAAGCTTGTCTCTTAGCGTCTGGCGACACTGCAGTTCAGCATGGTTACGCTGGCCGTAGTCAAAGCCCACGGTTTCCACAAAGGCAAAGCGGTCCAGTGCCCAAGCCAGGCAAGTGGCTGAGTCCTGTCCGCCCGAAAATAAAACCAGTGCCCGGCGGCGGGGAGTGTGCGGCTTCATGCTTTGGCCTGTGCGGTGCTCAGCGCGCGGCGCTTCATGGTGCTGATCAGGGAGTTGAGCAGCACGCCGTACATAGGCACAAACAGCAGCAGGCTGACGCCCAGTTTGATGACGTAATCGACAACGGCGATCTCGCCCCAGTGTTCGGCCATGAAGGGATTGCTGCTGTGCCAGAAGGCGATGCCGAAAAAGGCCAGCGTATCCAGCGCCTGTCCAAAGACAGAAGCAGCGGCTGGAGCAAGCCACCATTGCTTGTAGTCGCGACGGATGCGGTCAAAGACCTGTACATCCAGCAATTGCCCCAGGACGTAGGCGGCAAAACTGGCCAAGGCAATACGGAACACAAAGCTGTTGAATTCGACCAGTGCCTGCAAGCCATTGAACTGGCCGTCATTAAAGAGCACCGAGACCACATACGAGGCGATCAGGGCCGGAAACATGGCGCGGGTAATCACGCGGCGCGCTTCGGACTTGCCCATCAAGCGGACGGTCAGGTCGGTAGCCAGAAAAACAAAGGGAAAGCTGAAGGCCCCCCAGGTGCTATGGAAGCCGAACAGCTCAATGGGAAGTTGAACCAGGTAATTGCTGGCAATCACAATAAAAATGTGAAAGGCAATCAGAAGTCGCACGTAGAACGACAGCCGTGAAGACGGCACGGTAGGCAGAGTCATGTCTGGACCTTTTTGGTGGATGGGGTGAGGGAACCCATTGGAAATGGACTGCAACCGACTATTGTACGGTCAGTTGCGGTTCGAGGGAATGATTGTTGCCTGCAAGTGTAGCGTGCGCGTCAGGCGCGTTTATACGTCTGGCTTGATGAGGCTTATGGCACAACAGAGGGGGAGGGGCCTTGCACAGGTTCAAACAAGCTCGCTTGCCTAAGCAAACGAGCTTGTGCGGCCCGCGATATTGCTAAGTGGCGCTCAGGCCGATGCAGGTTGCAGGCGTTCTATCAGCAAGCGCTTGTGCAACTGGCGCACTTCTTCAAAGGCCACCGGCGAGTTCTGTGGACCCAGAACCAGCAAGACCATCAGCCACATCAGGGACGGGGAGGCGGCCAGAATGTAGTCGGACGAACTGACGTCGGGGCGGATGAGACCTCGCTGTATGCCCAGTTCAAAAAACGCCTGATTGGCCGTGTAGTTCTGGCTCAGGAGCTGCTTGCCCCAGTAATGGGCCAGATCCGGCACGCGGCCGCTTTCAGTCATCAAGAGCCTGAACATGGCTTGCACGTCCGGGTTGGACAGGCGTTCATACAACTGGTGAAGGTACTCATCCACGATACAGGACAGGGTGTCTGCCTCGGAGGTATCGGACAGTTCGAAGGTATTGCCATCGGGCGGTAGCAGTGTGCTGTGGAGCATGTCCTCGAACACATCGTCCTTGCTGCTGTAGTGCGCGTAGATTCCGGACTTGGAAATCCCGGCGCGGGCAGCGATGCGCTCCAGCGAAGTGCCCAGAAATCCCCGATGGGAAAATTCTTCAAAAGCGGCTTTCAGGATTTCGCGTTTGCGCTCGGCCGACGGCAGGTAACGTCGCTTGTTTGTGCTTTCGTTTTTAGGTGGTTTATTTTGGTGCGTGTCTGTCATGTCATCCTGTGTGGATGGGCAAGATATGGGGCTTGCAGTATATCAGGCCACTTGTCCCAGGCCGATGGCAAGCCAGCCTGGCTGCGGCTTGAGGGCTTGACGAGACGCTGTGCTTGTTTTGTCACATGGCTGCAGAAATAATAGTTCGGCCATGTGTTTGAGTTACCGCTTGTTTCACTGAATTGCGCCACCTTTGTTTTTTTTAAAAGCCTTCTCTTTTTAGTGACGCTTTATTTATTTTTTTGCCGGTTTTTATTTCCCTATTCCATAACAGGCACGGTATAACAACAAATGCGGCTGGGGCTGGCCGTTTTTTATCTGTCATGAACTTGATCTAACGCAAAGGTTTTTTATAGCTCTTTGTTAAAAGGCCTGCATACAAAAAGTTTAGATGTAAACTGGTGTATTATTAAAAAGACCAAGCAGTCGTATCTGCTTTTTGTATGTACTTTTTGCGGAGTGGCAATGGTTAGCAGGCAGTCCCTTGATCAGACTGAGCAGTTAGACGCATCCGCACGAGCCGCCTGGGCTCGTATCTGGAGTTCCATCTCCCCCGAATCGCAGTTTCTTGCCTGGATGGACTGGATACGTCATCTGGCCCTTAGCCCTGGCAAACAAGAACAGTTACGGCAGCTGGCGCAAAGCCAGTGGGAACAGCTGTTTCGCGAGTGGAGCGAGGAGCTGGCCGCATCGGCCCAGCTGTCCACGCAAAATTCAGAGCAAGCCCCTACACCTGCCTACACCGACCGCCGCTTTTCCGATCCCGCCTGGGATCGTTGGCCTTTTAATTTGCTGCGACAAACCTATCAGGCGCAGCAGCAGTGGTGGCAAAGCGCTACGGAAGGCGTGGCCGGTGTGGAGCCCCATCATCAAAAACTGATTGTCTTTGGTGCCGAGCAATGGCTGAACATGCTCAGCCCCAGCAACTTCGCCTGGACCAACCCCTTGGTATGGGACAAAACCCTTGCAGAACAGGGGGATAACTTCAATCGTGGCCTGCAGAACTGGCAGCAGGATATGCAGGCCCAGTTTGCGGGCGAACCGCCCGTAGGCACGGAAGATTTTGTGGTCGGCAAGGATGTAGCAGCGACACCGGGCAAGGTGGTACTGCGTAATGAACTGGTTGAACTGATCCAGTACACACCCACCACCAAACAGGTCCATCCAGAGCCCGTCCTGATTGTTCCGGCCTGGATCATGAAGTACTACATTCTGGATCTGTCCGAGCAGAATTCCCTGATCAAATACCTGGTGGATCAAGGCCACACGGTGTTTTGCCTGTCCTGGAAAAACCCGCTTGCCGAAGATCATGCCTTCGGGATGGACGACTACATTCGTCTGGGCTGGAAGGCCAGTCTGGATGCGGTCAACGCCATTGTCCCCGGCCAGAAAATCCACGCCACCGGCTATTGTCTGGGTGGCACCTTGCTGGCAATTGCCGCGGCTGCCATGGCACGCGATGGGGACGACAGGCTCGCTTCCCTGACTTTCTTTGCAGCCCAAACCGACTTTTCCGAGCCCGGCGACCTGTCCCTGTTCATTGACGAGAGCCAGGTCAGCCTGCTGGAAGCCCAGATGGCCGACGAGGGGTATTTGCGCGCCAATCAGATGGAAGCGGCTTTTCAAATGCTGCGTTCCGCTGATTTATTGTGGGCGCCCATGGTTAATAAATATTTATTGGGCGAACGCCGCCCCTTGAACGATTTAATGGCCTGGAATGCAGACGCCACGCGTATGCCCGCCACCATGCATTCGCAATATTTGCGCCGTATGTATTTGAATAATGATTTAAGTCAAAACCGTTATCCGGTTGAAGGCCGTATCGTTTCTCTGGCGCAAGTTAATTTGCCTATTTTTTGCGTCGGTACTGTTTCCGATCACGTTGCACCCTGGCGCTCTGTTTACAAGTTGCATTATCTGGTGCCTGCCGAAATCACCTTTGTCTTGACCACAGGTGGGCATAACGCCGGAATTGTCAGCGAACCGGGCCATCCGCGTCGCAAGTATCAGATTCATACCCGCGCAGCAGGCACCGCGCCTGTTCTGGTGGACGACTGGCAGGCACAAGCCGCCTCGCATCAGGGTTCCTGGTGGTCCGCCTGGACGCAATGGCTCAAGGCGCGCTCCGGAGCGGACGTGAAGCCACCGCAAATGGGTGCCGCCAAACAGGGCTACGCCCCGGTCGGCCCGGCACCCGGTCAATACGTATTAGTGAAGTAAGCAGTCAGGTCATACAAGCTCGTTTCACGGTGAGCTTGTCGCTCTGTTTTATGTCGGCGATAGGCGCAAAGCCCATCGCTGACGTGCTGTTTTGCCTTGACGGCAGTTTCCCTTTTTCTCATTAGGCATTTTTTCCAATGGCCCCACAGACCTACGATTTGAGTATCAAGCACCGAAGCGCTGCGCGTCGCCCTCATTTCGCGCTGGCTGCCTTGCTGGTCACCCTGGCGGGTTGTGCCTCGATGGCGCCCGATTACGATCAGCCCGCTTCCCCCGTTCCGCAAGCCTACTCGGACCTGTCCGCCGGCCAAGCCAATGCTGTGCGCGCGCGTGATCTGGGCTGGCGCGAATACTTTAAAGATCCGGTTCTGAGCAAGCTCATTGAGACTGCGCTGGAAAATAACCGCGATATGCGCGTGGCTGTTTTACGGGTGGACGAAGCCCGCGCCATGCTGAATTTGCAGCGCAGCGAACGCTTTCCTGAATTTACCGTGGGTGGTCAGGCTGCCCGCTCGCGCGTGCCGGGGGATATGAACCCCAGCGGCCAGGCTGTGACAGGTGGCGATTACCGTGCCCAGGTTGGTTTGACCAGTTGGGAGCTGGACTTGTGGGGCCGCGTACGTAGCCTGGAAGATACCGCCTTGCAAGGCTGGCTGGCTACCGAGGCAGGCCGACAGGCCGTGCATGTGGCTTTGGTCTCGCAAGTAGCCAATAACTATATTGTGGTGCGCGAGCTGGACGAGCGTGTGCAGATCGCCCGCAAAAGCGTAGAGACTCGTCAGGAGTCTTACCGCATTTTCTCCCGCCGCTATGAAGTAGGCGCAACGTCCAAGCTGGATGTGACACAGGTGCAAACCTTGCTGACGCAGGCCCAGTCCATGTTGGCCCAGCTGGAACAGCAACGTGCGGTGCAACTGCATGCCTTGCAACAGCTTCTGGGTGCCGATCCGGGTGTTTCCCCAACGGGCGCGCCCTTGAATGAAAACATCATGCTGGCCGAGCTGAGCCCTGGCTTGCCGTCCGATCTGATGGTCTGGCGTCCCGACATTATTGCGGCTGAACACAAGCTGCGTGCTGCCAATGCCAATATTGGTGCAGCCCGTGCCGCTTTCTTCCCCCGCATTGCCTTGACCGGCAACTTCGGCACCGCCAGCGCCGAGCTGGATGGCCTGTTTGATTCGGGCAGCAAAGCCTGGATGTTCGCCCCCACGATTTCACTGCCTATCTTTGACGGTGGCCGTCGCAGCGCCAATCTGGACGCCTCCTACGTGCGTCGTGACATGCGTATCGCGGAGTACGAGAAAGCCATTCAAACCGCCTTCCGTGAAGTGTCAGACGCCTTGTCGACTCGCCATTGGTTAAGCCAGCAGTTGGACGTTCAGCTGGTTGCCCGTGGCGCCCAGACCGAGCGCGCCCGTCTGGCACAGATGCGTTACGACAACGGTTCGGCCGCCTATCTGGAAGTGCTGGATGCGCAGCGTGACTTGCTGGATGTGGAGCAGCAAGTGGTGCAAACGCGCCGTGCGCTCCTGGCCAGCCAGATTGCCATGTATAGCGCCTTGGGCGGTGGGCTGGACCCCTCCGAGCCCCTGACCAACACCCATAACTCCTCTACTTCGGATCCATCCTCGAGCCAGCTATGAGCAAACAATCTTCTTTGAAAAAAAATCTTGTTCCTGTCCTAATCGTTGCCGGGGTTCTGGGCCTGGGCTGGTGGGCATGGCAGAAAATGTCCAATACCGGCCCTGGCGATGGCTTTGTCAGCGGTAATGGCCGTATCGAAGCGACCGAGATTGATATCTCCACCAAGTTTGCCGGACGTATCCAAAGCATTGCCGCTCACGAGGGCGACTTTGTGAAAGAAGGCGAAGTGCTCGCCATCATGCAGCAAGACAGTCTGGAAGCGGCCCGCGACGAAGCCGTGGCTGGTTTGCGTCAGGCAGAAAACAATGTGGCGGCCTCTCAGGCCCAAGTGGCCTTGCGTGAAAGCGATGCCATCGCCGCCAAAGCCCTGATTGGTCAGCGTGAGTCGGAACTGGATGCGGCCCAGCGTCGTCTGGCCCGTTCCACCACCTTGTCCAAGGAAGGTGCCGCTTCGGCTCAGGAACTGGATGATGACCGCGCTCGTGTGCGTGGTGCCCAGGCTGCCGTCGCCGCCACCAAGGCCCAGGCCACTGCCGCAGAAGCCGCTATTAACGCCGCTAAAGCTCAGCTGATCGGCGCGCAGTCTGCCGTGGAAGCGGCCACTGCACATGTCGCCCGTATCGAAGCCGACTTGCGTGACAGCAAGCTGGTCAGCCCCCGCGACGGTCGTGTGCAATTCCGTGTTGCCCAACCCGGTGAAGTGCTGGGTGCCGGTGGCCGTGTGCTGAATGTGCTGGACCTGTCCGATGTGTACATGACCTTCTTCCTGCCTAGCGAAGTAGCCGGCAAGGTGGCTTTGGGTACCGAGGTGCGTCTGGTGCTGGATGCCATTCCTGATATCCCGGTTCCAGCCACTGTGTCTTTCGTGGCCAGCTCCGCTCAGTTCACCCCCAAGAGTGTGGAAACAGCCTCGGAGCGTCAAAAGCTGATGTTCCGCGTCAAGGCCCAGATCGCCCCCGAGCTGCTGAAAAAGCATCTGGAGCAAGTCAAGACCGGCTTGCCCGGTGTGGCCTGGGTCAAGCTGGACCCCAATGCCAGCTGGCCTGAGTCGCTGACTTCTACCTTGACGGAGTAAACCATGCCCAAGCAGCAAGCGGCGGCCGTTGCTCGCGTTGTTGAGCTTAGTCAGCGTTATGGCGACACGCTCGCACTGGATCGTTTAAGCCTGGATGTTCCTGCCGCTTGCATGGTCGGACTGATTGGTCCTGACGGCGTGGGCAAGTCCAGCTTGCTGTCCCTGCTGGCCGGTGCCCGCGTGATTCAGGAAGGCCGTATTGAAGTGCTGGGTGGCGATATGGCGGAAAAAAGCCATCGCGACCAGATTTGCCCGCGCATTGCCTACATGCCTCAAGGCCTGGGCAAGAACTTGTACCCCACCTTGTCGGTGGAAGAAAACTTGCAGTTTTTTGGCCGTTTGTTCGGACACGATGCGGCCGAGCGCCGTCGTCGAATTGACGATCTGACGCGCAGCACGGGTCTGCATCCTTTTCTGACGCGGCCCGCAGGCAAGCTCTCGGGCGGTATGAAGCAAAAGCTGGGGCTGTGCTGCGCACTGATTCACGACCCGGATTTTCTGCTGCTGGACGAGCCGACCACGGGTGTGGACCCTTTGGCCCGCAAGCAGTTCTGGGATTTGATCGAGCGCATCCGCATCGAACGCCCCGGCATGAGCGTGATTGTGGCTACCGCCTATATGGATGAAGCCCAGCGCTTTGACTGGTTGGTTGCCATGGATGACGGCCAGATTCTGGCAACGGGTTCGCCCAAGGAATTGCTGGAGCGTACCGAAAGCAAGAGTCTGGAGCAGGCCTTTATCCGTCTCTTGCCGGACGACAAGCGCCAAGGTCACCAGGCTGTAGAAATCCCGCCGCTGGATGTGGATGCTGACGATATCGCCATTGAAGCCGAAGGGCTGACGATTCGTTTTGGCGACTTTACCGCCGTGGACAATGTGTCCTTCCGAATCCGACGTGGCGAGATTTTCGGCTTTCTGGGCTCGAATGGTTGCGGCAAGTCCACCACCATGAAGATGCTGACCGGGCTGCTGCCTGCGTCTGAAGGTCAGGCCTGGCTGTTCGGGCACGAGGTGAACCCCAAGGACATTGATACCCGCCGTCGCGTGGGCTATATGTCGCAGGCTTTCTCCCTGTACAGCGAGTTGACGGTCCGACAAAACCTGGTGCTGCACGCCCAGCTGTTCCACGTCCCCGAGGACGAGGTGGAAGGCCGTGTGGCTGAAATGGTGGAGCGTTTTGAGCTGGGCCAGATTCTGGACCGCCTGCCCGATGCGATTCCTCTGGGCATGCGTCAGCGTTTGTCCTTGGCCGTGGCCATGGTGCACAAGCCAGAACTGCTGATTCTGGACGAACCGACCTCCGGCGTGGACCCGGTGGCTCGGGATAATTTCTGGCGTTTGCTGATCGAGCTGTCGCGTCGTGACAAGGTCACGATTTTTATCTCGACCCACTTCATGAACGAGGCCGAGCGTTGCGACCGCATGTCCATGATGCACGCCGGTAAGGTGCTCGATAGTGACACGCCCGCCAATCTGGTGAAAAAACGGGGTGCGGCGGATCTGGAAGAAGCCTTTATCGGCTACTTGCTGGAAGCCAGCGGCCCCGAGCCGGAAGTGGAAGCCGATCCCGAACAAGCCGTGGTCGCCCCCGAGCAGGCGCATAGCGACAAGCGCGACCGTTTCAGCTTGCAGCGTCTATTGAGCTACACCTGGCGCGAAGCGCTGGAACTGCGTCGCGACCCGGTGCGTGCCACCTTGGCCTTGGCCGGTTCCCTGATCTTGCTGTTTGTGATGGGCTTCGGTATCACGCTGGACGTAGAGGATTTGCGCTACGCCGTGCTGGACCGGGATCAAACCAGTATCAGTCAGAACTACGCCTTGAACCTGTCCGGCTCACGCTACTTTCTGGAGCAGCCGCCGCTGACGGATTATCAGGATCTGGACGACAGAATGCGGCGCGGCAAGATTGCCCTGGCCATTGAAATTCCCCCCGGTTTTGGACGTGATGTTCTACGTGGTAGCAAGCCTGAAATTGCCGCCTGGGTGGATGGTTCCATGCCTACCCGCGCCGAGACGATTCAGGGCTATGTGAAAGCCATGCACCAGCAATGGCTGATTACACAGGCCAAGGAACGCCTGGGGGCAGGGGCCCTGGTGGTTCCCGCCAGTATTCAGGACCGTTACCGCTACAACCCGGACGTCAAGAGTTTGCCCGCCATGGTTCCCGCCGTGATTCCGGTGCTCTTGTTGATGCTGCCGGCCATGCTGACGGCGCTATCGGTGGTGCGTGAAAAAGAACTGGGTTCCATCATCAATCTGTACGTCACGCCAGTGACGCGAGTGGAGTTCTTGCTGGGCAAGCAGATTCCCTATATCGGCCTGGCGATGATCAACTTTTTATGCATGTGTCTGCTGGCAATCACGGTCTTTGACGTTCCTATCAAGGGCAGTTTCCTGACCTTGAGTGTGGCCACCTTGATGTTCTGCGTGATTTCGACCGGCATGGGTCTGGTGGCCTCCACGGTGACCCAGAGCCAGATTGCGGCCATGTTCTTCGCCATGATCGGCACTATGCTGCCCGCCGTGCAGATCTCGGGTTTGCTCAACCCCGTGTCTTCCATGGAAGGGATCAGTCGCTGGGCAGGTGAAATTTACCCGGCTACGCATATGTTCAACATCAGCCGTGGGGTATTTAACAAGGCTCTGACTTTCTCGGATTTGCATGGGGCCTTGCTGGCCTTGGCGCTGGCGATTCCGGTAGTCCTGGGTGCGGCGGTCATGCTGCTGAAAAAGCAGGAGAAGTGAGATGAGAAAACTCAAGAATGTGCTGTTGCTGGGTCGCAAGGAACTGTGGAGTCTGGCGCGTGACCCCATGATGTTGCTGCTCATTGTGTACGTGTTTTCGGTCTCGATTTACACCTCGGCCACGGCTCAGCCCGAAACCCTGAACAATGCGCCCATTGCAATTGTGGATCAGGACCAAAGCCCCTTGTCCGCGCGTATTACCTCGGCTTTCTATCCGCCGGAGTTCATTCACCCGCGCATGATCGAGTACGGCGAAATGGACTCGGGCATGGATACCGGCGCCTTCACCTTTGTGCTGAATATTCCGCCAAATTTCCAGCGCGATGTGCTGGCCGGACGCAGCCCGGAAGTGCAGTTGAATATTGACGCCACCCGCATGAGTCAGGCCTTTACCGGCAATAACTACATCCAGCAGGTGGTGATGGGTGAGGTCAACGAGTTCGTGCGGCGCTATCGCAGCATTGATGCCTTGCCGGTAGATCTGGCCTTGCGGATACGCTTTAACCCCACGCTGGAAAAAGCCTGGTTCGGCAGTATTGCCGAGGTCATCAACTCGGTGGCCATGTTGTCCATCATTCTCACCGGGGCAGCCCTGATTCGGGAACGGGAGCACGGCACCATCGAACACTTGCTGGTGATGCCGGTTACTCCCGGCGAGATCATGGCGTCCAAGGTGACGGCCATGGGTCTGGTGGTCCTGGTGGCAACGGCGGCCTCGCTGAACTTTGTGGTGCGCGGTGTTTTGGGTGTGCCGATTGAAGGCTCTATCCCGCTGTTCTTGTGCGGCGCGGTGCTGTGTTTGTTCGCCATGACTTCCATGGGCATTTATCTGGCTACCTTGTCGCGCAGCATGCCGCAATTCGGTTTGCTCCTGATGCTGACCTTGCTGCCCATGAACTTGCTCTCGGGCGGTCGTACCCCCCGCGAAAGCATGCCGGAAATTGTTCAGAACCTGATGCAACTGGCCCCCACCACGCACTTCGTGTCGCTGGGGCAGGCCATTTTGTTCCGCGGCGCGGGTCTTGAAACCGTGTGGCAACCCTTTTTAGCCCTGCTGGTGATCGGGACGGCTTTGTTCGTTCTGTCGCTGCGGCGTTTTCGTAACACCATCTCTCAGATGGCTTGATGGACTGGGCCCCGTCAGGGGGCACTTTTTTCCTTTAAGGAGATTTCGATGAGCATGGAGACACTTCCCCTGGATCTGTACAAGGCCAATGTTGAGTTGCAACTGCGTATCACGCGCCTGCTGCAGGAGGGCGGTCACCGTTGGTTGGAGTCCGTACAGAAAAGCAGCATGAGGAGCATGGAGCAGACCACGGCCGAAATTGAAGGCCTGCTGCAAACCGGCAACTGGCAGTCCCTGGCGACTTTGCCGGCCGACACGTTCTGGCGCTTGTTCCAGCACGGCGTCAACGACAGCCAGACCGTCAATCAGCTGGCCATCCAGAACCAGACCGAGTTCACCTCCGGTTTGCAGGAAGCACTGGAAGCCTGGCAGAAGTCGGTCATGACGGTGGTCAGCAATACCAGCGCAGCCGTGCCAATGATGGATATTTTCAAGCAGTGGGGCGCACCTTGGGCAAATGCTGCCAGCGCCTCTGACACTAAAAAGGGAGCATAAGCGGTATGTCTACGGTTAAACGCACGGCGTTGGTGACAGGTGGGATGGGCGGTCTGGGTCAAGAGATCGCCCGTGCCCTGCATGATGCGGGCCACCAAGTCCTGGTGACTCACTCGCGCAGCGAGGCCGATGCCCAGGTCTGGCTTAAAGAGCAGGCCAATGCAGGTTATGTGTTTCAGGGCTATCACGTTGATGTGGCCGACTTCGAGTCGTGCCAGCAAATGGCACAAGCCATTGAGAAGGATGGCCTGCAGGTCGACATCCTGATCAATAACGCCGGTATTACGCGCGATGGCACGTTCCGCAAGCTGAGCAAGGACAAGTGGGATGACGTGCTGCGCGTCAATCTGGACTCGGTATTCAACGTGACCAAGCCCTTTATTGACGGCATGCTGGAGCGTACCTGGGGCCGGATCATCAATATCTCGTCCATCAATGGCAGCAAGGGGCAGTTCGGTCAAACCAACTACTCGGCCGCCAAGGCAGGGATGCACGGCTTTACCAAGGCGCTGGCTCAGGAAGTGGCGCGCAAGGGCGTGACGGTAAACACGATTTCCCCCGGCTATCTGGCTACGCAAATGGTCATGGCCGTGCCTGAAGATGTGCGTAACAGCATTATCGCGGGCATTCCGGTTGGCCGTCTGGGCAAGCCCGAGGAAATTGCCGCTTTGGTGACGTTTATTGCCAGCGAAGCAGCCGGATTTATGACAGGTAGTAATGTCGCCATGAATGGCGGCCAGCATATGTACTAAGCCCGACCCTGTTCGGCTGCTGTCTGTATGGGCCCGCTTGTCGGGCCTGCGACTTATGAAAGGAATGGATATGCACAAAGATATCGCAATTGTTGCTGCGACTCGTAGCCCCATCGGCCGCTTTCAAGGGGGGCTGTCTACGGTGCCCGCCCACGATTTGAGCGCACAACTGATCCGTGCCGTGCTCCAGAGCACGGGCGTTGCAGCCGAGCAGATTGATGAAGTTATTCTGGGCCAGATTCTGACCGCCGGAGCTGGCCAGAACCCGGCCCGTCAGGCCGCCGTGAACGCCGGTCTGCCTTATGAAGTCCCCTCCATGTCCCTGAACAAGCTTTGCGGTTCGGGTTTGAAAGCCGTGCATCTGGCGGCACAGGCCATTGCCCTGGGCGATGCCGATCTGGTGCTGGCTGGGGGTCAGGAAAGCATGAGCCTGGCTCCCTTTGTTGTGCACAAGGCACGTACCGGCTTGGGTCTGGGCCACGCCATGATGGACGACACCTTGCTGCGTGACGGTTTGACCGACGCCTTCCACAACTACCACATGGGTATCACGGCAGAAAACCTGGCCGAGCGTTACGGCATCACCCGCGAACAGCAGGATGCTTTTGCGGTGGAGTCCCAGCGTAAAGCCGTGGCCGCCATGGAGGCCGGGCGTTTCAAGGACGAGATCACCCCGATCGACGTGCCCCAGCGCAAGGGCGACCCAGTCCGTGTTGAGGCCGACGAGCAACCACGCGCACAAACCACCCTGGAGTCTCTGGCCAAGCTGCGTCCCGCCTTCAAGAAAGAGGGCACGGTCACAGCGGGCAATGCATCCACCATTAACGATGGCGCAGCCGTGCTATTGCTGGCCAGCGCAGAAAAAGCCAAGGAATTGGGCCTGCCCGTTCTGGCCTGGATTCGTGGCTGGGCCAGCACGGGTGTAGACCCGGCCATCATGGGTATTGGGCCTGTATCGGCCAGCCGCAAGGTCTTGAAAAAGGTGGGTTGGGAACTGGATCAGCTGGACCTGATCGAAGCCAATGAAGCCTTTGCCGCCCAGTCGCTGGCTGTGGCCAAAGACTTGCAGTGGGATATGAACAAGGTCAACGTCAATGGCGGTGCCATCGCTTTGGGTCACCCCATTGGTGCTTCCGGTGCGCGCGTGCTGGTGACTCTGGTTCATGAAATGCGTCGCCGTGGTGCCCAGAAAGGTCTGGCCACCTTGTGCATTGGCGGTGGTCAAGGCGTAGCGATTGCCATTGAGGCCGCTTGAACAGATAGCAGATTGAAGGGAGAAGATGATGACAGATAAGTCTCGTGACGACAGCACGGCTTGGTCCCCTTGGATGATGAATCCCTGGAACCTGGGTCAGACCGTCTCCTCGTACTTTGTGGACGCCTGGCAGCGCGCCATTCTGTATGCTGATATCGAGCGTCAGGTCGGGGATCAGTATCAGGCCCAACGCAAGGTTGAAGTGCCGAATGTGCTGAACTTCCCGGCTGAACTGGTCATGTCGGGTCTGACTCTTCCCCGACCCGTCAACTATCTGATGGTGCGCATTCTGGCACCGGAAGATCAGCCTACCGATCCCAGCAAACGTCCTTTCCTGGTGGTGGACCCCCGGGCGGGGCATGGGCCGGGGATCGGTGGCTTCAAGTCCGACAGTGAAATCGGTGCCGCGCTGCAAGCAGGGCACCCTTGCTATTTCGTCGGCTTCTTACCCGACCCCATTCCCGGCCAGACGGTCGAGGATGTGATGCGTGCCCATGCTGCCTTTGTCAGCAAAGCGGCCGAGCTGCATCCGGAAAGTCAGGGCAAGCCGGTGGTGATCGGCAATTGTCAGGCAGGCTGGCAGGTCATGATGGCCGCCGCTGTCTGGCCGGAGCTGTTTGGCCCTCTGATTCTGGCCGGGGCCCCCGTGTCCTACTGGGCTGGTCGCAACCCCATGCGTTATGCCGGTGGTTTGCTGGGCGGCAGTTGGTTGACTGCCATGACCAGCGACCTGGGCAATGGCCGTTTTGATGGCGCGTGGCTGGTCAAGAACTTTGAAAACCTGGACCCTGCCAATACCTTGTGGTCCAAGCAGTACAACGTGTATGCCAAGGCCGACACCGAGGCCGAACGCTATATCGGCTTCGAGAAGTACTGGGGCGGTTATGTGTTCCTGAACGATGTGGAAATGCAGTACATCGTGGATAACCTGTTCATCGGCAACAAGCTGTCTACGGCTCAGTTGATGACCTCGGACGGCATCCGTATCGACCTGCGCAATATCCGTTCGCCCATTGTGGTGTTCAGCTCCTTTGGCGACAACATCACGCCGCCTGCACAGGCTTTGGGCTGGATTACCGATCTGTATCTGGATGACGACGATGTACGCAGTCACGACCAGACCATCGTGTTCACAACCCATGACCGTATCGGGCATTTGGGTATTTTTGTGTCCGGCAGTGTGGGTAGCAAGGAGCACCGCAAATTTGCCAGCACCATTGACCAGATTGATCTGTTGCCTGCCGGTATTTATCGGGCCACCGTTGAAGAAACACCTGATGACGACACCTTGCTGAACGACCCCTATTTGATGTCGGTGCGTCAAAGCAATCTGGCGGAAATTGCCGAGATTGTGCAGCCAGATCCTGAATCAGACCGCCGCTTTGCAGCGGCTGCACGCTTGTCGGAAATCAACCTGGCTTTCTACAAGAGCACCTTGCAACCGTGGGTCAAAGCGTTGTCCACGCCGTATACCGCGGCATTGCTGGAAGCGCTGCACCCTATGCGTCTGTCCTACGAGTCCTGGACCAGCGCCCACCCTTGGGCTGCCACGATTCATCAATGGGCCGAGAACATCAGCCAGCAGCGCCAGACTGTGGATGACGATAATCTGTTCCTGGAAGCGCAGGAGAATTTCTCCCAGGCTATGGAACGGGTCTTGAATAATTACCGGGACCGTCGCGACAGCATCTATCAGATCTGGTTCGACACGGTGTACGGTTCGCCTTTGCTGATGGCCCTGGCGGGCCACGCTCCGGGTGATTCTGTGCCGGCACGCCCGCATCCTGGCAGCTCGCCTGAACATCTGGCGTTTGTGCGTCAGCAAATGCACAGACTGGACGGTTTGTTGAACGAAGGCGGTTTGCTGGAAGCGGCACTGCGCGGTTTGTTCCATATCGCCAAACAGCGCAACAGCGTGGACGAGCGTTATCACCATGCTGCCATGCGTCTGCGCGAGCAGTACGACACGGGCAATTTTGATATTGAAAAAATGCGTGCTGCGATCCGCGAGCAGGCTTTGGTGCTGGCGCATCACGGCCATAAAGCGGTAGAAGCGATTCCGCATTTGTTGAGCAAACATACGCCAGAGGAAATCCGTCTGGTGGCGTCCCTGATCAAGAAACTGATCAGCGCCATTGACGAGCAGGATGCCGCTCCCGAAGCAGTGGTCAAGGCGTCGGAAGAAGTGTTGGGCTTGTTCGAGGCAGCCGCCAAACAGCAGGAGCAGGGCGGGAAGTCGAGCAGTGCAGACACCAAGCCCGTTGCCAAAACAGCAAGCAAGGCCGCAACAAAGGCCGCTGCTAAAACGACGCCAGCAGTGGCCAATAAGTCGGTTGCTCCTGCGTCAGTAAAGCCGACGACGGCCCAGCCAGCAAAGAAAACGGCCGCGAAATCGACGGGTACATCGTCAGCAGATACGACGGCTAAAACAGCAGCACCAGTGAAACCAGTTGCCAAGCCAGCGACAAAACCGCTTGCTCAGACCTCGGCAGGTATTCCGGCTCAAGCGGCAGCCAAGCCCGCAGCTGACAAGCCTGCTGCTCGCGCCGTGGGTGATACCAAAGTCGGTGCCGCAGCAAAAGCAGAGGCGGCCAAACCCCAGGCCAAGTCGGTAGAGGCTAACAAGGAAACGGGTAAAGCGACCAGCGCTGCCGGGAGTCCAGCATCAGGGGCTTCAAGCTTGGCGGCCCCGGCGGCAAGCAAATCGCCAGCCCCCAAGTCTGCAACGACTAGCTCAGCAGCACGACCTGCTACAGGTTCAGCTACTAAGCCCGCTGCTACGTCGTCTGCTTCTGGATCTCTGTTTCCCACAGAGCAAGCTGCAAGCAAGCCTGCTGCCAGCGCACCTGCCAAGGCCGCCAGTGCAGAAGCCAAGCCTGGTCCGGCAAGCGCAGCTACAAAGCCGGCAACAAAGCCAGCCGCCAAGTCAGCACCAGCCTCGCCAGCGAGCAAATCGGCCGCCAAGTCTGCAACGAGTTCGTCGCCAGCATCCAGGCATGGCAAGGCTGTCACCAAGCCTGCCAGCACGGGCGCGGCGTCCCGGACTCGTCAGCGCAAGTCTTGAGACTTGGCTTCAGTGAATTTTTGAAGGAGTTTTCAGTATGAAGTATTCATTTTCCGGCCACTCTGTTTTGGTAACGGGCGCCGCCTCGGGTATCGGTGCCGCTACGGCCCGCCTGCTGGCGGCCAATGGCCTGTCGGTTGTGGTGTCTGACGTACAGGCCGACGCGGTTCAAGCCGTGGTCAAGGAAATTGAGCAGGCCGGTGGCAAGGCCGTGGCGAATGTGGCCGATGTCACCCAGCCCGATCAGTTGAAAGCCGCTGTCGATTGCGCTATCGAGCATTTCGGTGCCTTGCACTTTGCGGTCAATAACGCTGGTGTGGGCGGGGATTCCGGCCCGGCGGGCGAGATGGATCTGGACGGTTGGCGTCGCCTGATCGACATCAATCTGAACGGCGTGGCTTATGGTCTGCGCTATCAGATTCCCGCCATTCTGGCCGCAGGCGGGGGCGCTATCGTCAATATGTCGTCCATCATGGGCCTGGTGGCCAACCCCACTTTGCCCGGCTACAACGCCGCCAAACACGGGGTGATTGGCCTGAGCCGTTCTGCCGCACTGGAATATTCCGCCAAAGGCATACGCATCAACACCATCCATCCCGGTTATGTGGATACACCCATTCTGTCGGGCTTTGATGATGCGGCTCGTGCAGCGTTGGTAGCCCAGCACCCGATTGGCCGTTTGGGCCATGCCGATGAAATTGCCCACGCTATCGCCTTCCTGCTCTCGGACGGTGCCAGCTTCATGACGGGCGCGTGCATGGTGGCTGATGGGGGTTACACCTCTCGTTAAGTTGGGGATCACGTCGCTGCGAGAACAAAATCAGTACCTCAATCCAAGACTAGCCAGCGAAAATCCGGGCCCCCACTTTGAGCGGGGCCTATTTTTTGAAGGAGTTCCACAATGAAGTATTCATTCTCTGGTCACTCTGCTTTGGTTACCGGCGCTACTTCGGGTATTGGTGCCGCAACAGCCCGCCTGCTGGCTGCGAATGGTTTGTCTGTGGTGGTATCGGGTCGGAATCGAAGTGCGCTGGACGAGGTGGTCAAGGATATTGAAAAAGCCGGTGGCAAGGCCGTTGCGAAAGTAACGGACGTGACCAAGCCGGATCAGGTGAAGGCACTGGTGGATTACGCCATCGAGAACTTCGGTGCCCTGCATTTTGCGGTGAATAATGCAGGCATTCTGGGTGGCTCCAAGCCGGTGGGCGAGATGGATCTGGACGATTGGCACAACCTGATTGATACCAATCTGAATGGCGTGGCCTACGGTTTGCGTTATCAGATCCCGGCTATTTTGGCGGCTGGTGGTGGGGCGATTGTGAATATGTCGTCCATCATGGGGCTGGTGTCCAATGCACGCTTGCCCGGCTATAACGCGGCCAAGCATGGGGTAGTGGGCCTGAGTCGTGCGGCGGCGCTGGAGTATTCGTCCAAGGGCATACGCATCAATACGATTCACCCCGGCTATGTGGATACGCCCATCCTGTCAGACTATGACGAGGCCGCGCGTGCCAATCTGGTGACTCAGCATCCTATTGGTCGCCTGGGTCATTCTGACGAGATTGCGCATACGATTGCCTTTCTGCTCTCGGAAGGGGCCAGCTTCATGACAGGTGCATGTCTGGTTGCCGATGGTGGCTATACCGCCAAGTAAGCGATAGCGGTGGTGGCTCTGTTGCTTTGATGGATGGAGCCATTGCCGCAGGTTTGTGTTCAAAGCTGTCCTGATGCCGGTGCTCGTTTTTATGCGAGTACCGGCATTTGTTTTATTTCACACCAATAATCTTGATCGTCGTGATCGACACCGAGCCGGGTGGCACACCGGTAGCGGCATGGGCCTCCGTGATAGGGACATGGATGCGGGCAGAGCCACCAATCCCCAGTTGTTTGACGATGTCCTGGAAAAGCGGCGGCAGGTCCACGGTCAGGCTGGTTTTGGTTTCTCTGGCGGCCAGGATTTCCCCCGTGCCCAGTTCCTCATCAAGCTCAAACAAGATATCGCTGCTGGCACTCACCATCGGTGCCTTGCCCTTGTTCAGAATCTTGTAGACCACTCCATCCGGCAGTTTGACTGCCCCCTTTTCCGCTCCCGCTGCTGCCAGAACCGATTTGGCCTGCTTCTCGTTCTTGGACAGCATGGCCTGTTCCAATAGTTTGTCGACGTTGGCCAGCTCTATAGAAATGATGCTGGAGGACAATTGCAGGCGCTGGTCGATCTTGTCGCTAAAGCCCTGGGAGAAGGCTTGCAAGTCCAGCTGTTTGCCAATGCTGGCCAGCTTCTGCGTCTCGTGCGGTGCACTGTCCGCATACCAGGCACCGATGGCGTAGCTAAGGCGAATGTCTGGCGAGGCGGCGTCATTCACAATCATGCGCCGGGGCGAGCCTGTGGGTTCATTCTTGCTTGAATTCAGCGCCTGTGCAACCAGCCGGTGCTGCAAGTCCTGTTTCGCCTCTTTCAGCTCATCAATTTCTTTTTTAAGCGCGGCGATTTCAGTCGCGGTTGCGGCAAGCTTGTTGTCCTGTGACTGGCCATTGGACAGGTCCTGGCTTTGGATTCTTTGCAGGCTTTCCAGCTCCGATGCCAAAGCATGTTTCTGATTCAGTTCCTCTTCCAGACGCTGGCTTAATTCCTTGATCCTGGCCTGGTTCTGTTCCTGATCAATAGCAATAGGAGCCAGGACCAGAGAGCCGTCCGGTTCTGCCTGTAGTTGCTGCAATTGTTGTTGCAGCTGGCTGTTCAGGTTTTCGGTATCCGACAAGCGTTGCTGCAAGGCAATCAGCTGTGTATTGGCCTGATGCAGCTCGTTTCTAAGCAAGGCATTGTTCTCGACCTGAACTGTTGTAGAGGGTAGGGCGCTGGCTGGAGCCGAGCCTGTATTCCCTTGCGGTCTGGGCAGGCCATCCCCAATGATATTTTCGTGAGCCAGGCGGTCCAGCAGGCCCGTTCCTACCGAGTGGGAAGCCTCATAAAACAGCAGCAAGCTGCAGCAGAGTGCTGCGTTGAAGTACTTTCTCATAGCTTGTTCAGGCTCTGAACGCGATCCATCATATTGGAATAGACGGCGTTATTAATTCGGACACAAACCAGAGAAAGCATCTTGTTGACTTCAGTCAGCATGATTTCTGAGGCGTTTTCATCAATCAGTGCTGCATTGCTTTTATAGATCCCGAAGTTCGCGTCTATGGTCCGCATTTGCTGCCGGTACTTTTCGTAGGCAACAGGGTCCAGCTCCTTGAGTGCAGCGAATTCCTGATAACACTTGTCCTCTTTGCTGGGTGCACTGGTCTCCGGGGCGTTGTGAACAGGAGCGGTTGTTTGGCAGGCAGATAAAACAAAGGCGGCCACAATGGCCGCGCCGGGAAAGGTGAATCGCATAAACTCCTCGATACGTTCGACTATCTTTATTCAGATTCTTTTGGGGACGAGTATTGAATTCGAGCGTTGCTGCAAGCCTTGAAAACACGGGGTCCAGACTCCTTGTTTTGGACCTTTAGAAAAGCAGATTGCATTGGCTTGTTGGGTGCAGAAATTGGAACATGCAGACTCGGGCTAAAAATTAAGAACTATCTGATTTTCATGGCTTACGATTATTGAGACCGACGTAAAAAATCGCCGCTTCCCAGGCAGGGATGCGGCGATTTCATTGGGAATGAGCAGGCTGTGGAGATCTGGGCAGGCCCGGCTCTAGGGCTTACCGGTTTTTGTGGGCTGTATATAAATCAGCGACAGGAGCAACAGCAGCAGGCAGATAAGGGCGGACAGAATATTGGTGCCGCCCCAGCCTGCAAAGCTGAACAGAAAGGCCGGTGCAAACGCCCCCAGGGTGGCGCAGATGGATACACCCAAATCATTTAAGCCCTGCACTTCCAGAAACTGCGGCTTGCCTTCCAGCGTCTCTGTCAGCAAGGCGCTGCCACCCACATAGGTGAAGTTCCAGCCCAAACCCAGAATCAATAAGGAAAGGCTGAGAGTCGTATAGCTGTGGCCAACAATATTGACCAGGCTGCTCAAGAGCAAAAGCAGAATGCCCGTGATGGCAATGGTTTTCAGGCCAAACTTCTGGATCAGGATGCCGGTAAAGAAAGAGGGGGCGAACATGGCCAGCACATGCCATTGAATCGCCGTGCTGATGTCTGAAAAATGCACATGAAGATGGGACATATGCATGGACGCCTGAATCATCAGCAAATTCATGATGCCGTAGCCGATTGCGGCGATGCAGATGGCAATGGCCAGTGTCTTGTTATGCAGCACCAGACCCAAGGTCTGGCCACGATTCGCTTTCTTGCGAGCAGTCTGTTGGGCAGGCTGCACTTCTTTGATGCACAGATTCAGGATGAAGGAGATCACAGCCAGCAAGGTGAAGGCGGCATAGCAGGCGGCAAACTCTGGCCCGAAGCTGCTGGTTTTCAAACCCCGTATCAGCAAGGGGCCTGTTACGGCGGCAATCACTCCTCCGGCCACAACCAGGGAGATAGCGCGCGGTTTGAGCGTGCTGCCCAGTCCGTCGGTGGCGGCAAAGCGGTTGAAGTTGGCAAAGGCAATATAAATACCCAGCAAGGCATGCGAGGCCACCAGCCAGGAAAACTGCTTCATTTCGATTGCCCAATAACCGACCACACCGGAGGCGGCCAAGGGCAGGCTGGCCAGCAAAAAGGATTTTTTCCGGCCTATGGCGGCCATCAGCCTGGAGGCTGGCAGCGTGAACAGCATCACAAACAGGAACTGAAAACCGTAGGGCACGGTGGACAGCCACGGTTCGGGAGCCAGACTGCCACCGACCAGAGCCGCCATGGTGACGGACATGACGGCGGTAGTCAGGTTGATGGATTGGGCCAGGAAGTACAAGTAAGTTCGAAACGGAAGGTGGGTGGCTGTCATGGTGCTACTGGGTGCGGGGGTGAGAGAGGGCGCTGATACAAGCCTTGTTTCTGAGAGCAGAGCTATACAGACGCAGCCAATGAAAAACTGTCGGGACGATTTTGTATTTTCACGAGGCGTTTGTCTCGAACAGTCGGTGTACTATCCTGAAAACTGTTAGTTAATTTTTTCTAACAGTGTTTAGAGGCAGGCAGCATGGATTTTTACGAGCGTCTGAAGGAAGCGATTCTTCAGGGTGACTGGGCGGTGGGGCAGCAACTGCCTTCCATCCGCAAGATGATGGCCACAGAAGGCCTGAGCCATCACACCGTGGTCAGTGCCTACACCCGTCTGGTTGGCGAGGGGATGCTGGAGGCTTTGCAAGGTCGCGGTTATTTTGTGGCGCGCTGGTCCGGGCTGGGGGAGCACTTGCCCTTATCGCCGTCCGAGGCGGCGACGGATCCTTTGCTTAAAATCCTGCAAGCCAAGCCCGAGCAGTGCAAGCTGGGTTGTGGCTGGTTGCCTGTGCCGTGGCGCGATACGGATGCCTTGGCCAAGGCCATACGCAAGACGGCGCGTTCCGGGCGCAGTGGTCTGGTTGAGTATGGCGACATTCAGGGCTATCTGCCCTTGCGCAAGCAACTGTCCATGTTGTTGCGGCAATCGACTTTGATCGAGGTCTCTCCCCAGCAGATTGTGACGACTCTGGGGGCGACGCAAGCGCTGGATCTGATTGCGCGCACGGTGATTCGGCAGGGTGATCATGTCTTGGTGGATGAGCCGTGTAATGGCAATTTGATCAAGCTGATTCGCTTGTGTGGCGGTGTGCCCATTGGTGTGCCGCGCCTGGTGGATGGGCCGGATGTGGCTGCCTTGGAGCAGATTTTGCAGGCGCATAAGGTACGGGCCTTTTTCTGCAATAGCACTTTTCATAATCCGACCGGGGCGGGTTTAAGTCCCAAGGTGGCTTTTGCCGTGGTCAAGCTGGCGGTGGAGCACGATTTCCTGATTGTCGAGGATGATGTGTACGGGGATTTCTTCCCCGGCGTGCGGCAGACTTTTGCAGGGCTGGGGGATTTGGAGCATGTGGTTTATATAGGCAGTTTTTCCAAGTCCTTGTCGGCCTCCTTGCGGATTGGCTATATCGCTTGTGGGATGCAGTTGCTGGAGCCTTTGATTCGTTTGAAGCTGTTGACCAGTGTGGCTGTGCCGGGGTTTTGCGAGCGCTTTGTCAATACGATTCTGGCGGATGGCACGTATGCGAAACATACGCAGGCGATTCAGCGGCAGTTGATGACGCATCAGCAAATTGCACAGAAAGTGCTGACGGAATACGGCTGGGTGTTTGATGTACCGGCGCAGGGCGGGATGTTCTTGTGGGTTGGGCATCCGGAGATGTCGGATTTGACGGCTTATATAGAGAGGCTGGAACAGCAGGGGATTTTGCTGATGCCGGGGGCCTCGTTTGCGGTAGACAAGGATTTCAAGGACAGGATGCGCTTGAATGTGGCGCATTTGACGCAGGAGGTGATGCCTTGCTTGGGGGGGGGGTAATGTCTGTGCTGTTTGACTTCGTTTAGATTGCTTTCTTGTCTGAAGCGTCTCGGGTTGGAGCAGGGGGCTCGTTCTGAAAGACGCCATTCGGGTTCGCCCCAGGGCTGAGCGGCTGAGTCCTTGCCGACGCTGCGCGTCGGTCCCCTTGGCAATTGCAGGATACGGGCGCGCCCTTAACTTGCCCGGTGATGTGTCCCCCGGACACATCACAAGCGTCGGGCGCGAACAGAAGGGCGCTTGCACCCCGTATCCCGCAATCGCCCGCGGCAAGAACTCTGACTCGCCGCTCAGCCCTGGGGCGAACCCGAATGGCTTATTGAAAGAAAATAGAGTCCCTCTGTGTTTACGATTTTGATGGCTTTGGCCTGGTTCTAAAGAAAGCCCCTGTCTGCTTGTAGCGGACAGGGGCTTGTTCCTGTGGTGCCTGGTTGAGCTTACGGTTTCAGGACGGGGTGGTGTCCTGCCAGTGGTTTCATGTTTTCCACGGCGTAGGCAACGTTCAGGATGCGGGCTTCTTCAAAGGCGGGGCCGATGATTTGCAGGCCCACGGGCATGCCTTCGGAGATACCGGCTGGCACGGTGACGGCGGGCAGGCCGGTCAGGTTGCTGGGGCCGGTAAAGCGGATGCCTTCGTCGATGAAGTCCAGGGTTTTGCCGTTGATGTTGACGGTATCGGTGCCGATATTGGGTACCTGGCAAGGCAGGGTGGGGGCGATGATGACGTCTACGTCTTTGAAAGTGGCGGTAAATTGCTGTTTCAGCGCACGGCGTACTTGCTGGGCTTGCAGGTAGTCGATGCCGCTGAACAGTTCGCCCAGTTCAAACAGGAAGCGGATGTCGCCGCCGAAGTCGTCGGGGCGTTTGATCAGGTCCTGGTGGTGGATGGTGGCAGCTTCGGTCAGGCTGACGGCCAGCTCGGCCCATTCGGAGTAGCGCAGGGCGGGGACTTTCAGCGGGATGACTTTGGCACCCTGTTTTTCCAGGTCGGCCAAGCGGTCGCGGATTACTTTTTCGATTCCGGCGTCCACGTTCTTGAAGAAGTAGTCTTCGATGATGCCGATGCGCAGTCCTTTAACGTTGCCATTCAGTGCGCTCAGGTAGGAACCGACGGGAACGTTGGCGCAAGTGGGGTCGCGGCCATCAAAGCCGGCGATCACTTCCAGCATGGCAGCGGCGTCAGCCACGGTTTTGGACATGGGGCCTACGTGGTCCAGGGTCCAGGCCAGGGGGTAGACGCCGAATTTGCTGACGCGGCCATGGGTGGGTTTCAGGCCGACGATGCCGCATGCGGCCGATGGGATACGGATGGAACCGGCCGTGTCGGTGCCCAGGGTGTTGTAGGAGCTGTGGGAGGCCACGGCTGCACCCGATCCACCGCTGGAGCCACCGGGGACGCGGTCGGCGTTCCAGGGGTTGTGGACGGCACCAAAGTGGGGGTTGTTGTTGTCGATGCCCCAGGCGTATTCGTGCATGTTCAGCTTGCCGGTGAAGATCACCCCGGCATCGCGCAGCTTGGTGGCCACGGTCGCGTCGTCTTTGGAGACAAAGTCCTTGTGGATTTTGGAGGCCATGGTGGTGACCTCGTTCGCAAAGTAAATATTGTCTTTCAGGGCCAGCGGCACACCATGGAACACGCCTTTGTACTTCCCGGCCATGATGTCCTGCTCGGCTTGTTTGGCGCTCTTGCGGGCCTGATCAGCCGTCACAGAGATGTAGGCGTTGGTCTGCTTGTTGGATTGCTCGATGTAGGCCAGCAGGTTGTCGGTGACTTCAACGGGGGAGACGGCTTTGCTGCGCAGCTTGTCGGCCAGGTCGATAACGCTCAGTTCAAGTAGATCTTTATTCATGGTGGTCGCCTCCGGCCAGGTGTTTGATCGCAAGGTCTGCATCGTCAATGGCAATGCCTTCCAGATTGCCTTTCATGGCCTGGATTTCGCGCCATTTGACTTCCAGTTTCTCCAAATGCTGGGGGCTGGGATGTATCCCTTTTGCGGCCAAGGCGTCTTTCACACTTACCGTCATTTGTCTTCTCCTTGTGGTGGTCATAAAACAGGCATGCATAAATCGCGCGCACAAAAAAAGCCCCACCCCTTGTGAAAGGGAATGAGGCTTTATTGCCTGCATGTCGCTGGCAACTTTGGCAGCGCATGCATCTGTTTTTGGCAGACGAAGATGTCTGCTTATTTAATCTACAAAATCTGTTCTTTGAAAAATACTAGGGTTTTCCAGCGCTTTGGGGGAGAGCTGTGCGCGCAGGCTTTGCAGGCCCTTGGCTGTGGACAGAGCCTCCATGTTTACCCTGCGTTGAGGTTTTGCCAGCGGGTTTTTCGGATTATTCCTAGACCCGTACAGCGCCCGGAATCTTACGATTTGAAGCATCGATGATGGCTAGCGAACCGCAAGGCGGCTTGTGATGCGCATCTCTTGTTGCCGGGGCTCTTCATGTTTGCACCTTCTGTGTTTCAACAATCGTCCGGATGTTTGACCTACCGCCCGTCCAGAACACTGGCTCGGTCCACCCTTCGCGCCCGCTCCGAGTCGGGCTTGTGGGTGCCAAGGCCTGCGGTTGCCTTGCCGGGTGCTCAGGCAGGGGGAGTGATCATCAGCCGGGCTGGCTTGCTGGATGCCTTGCACAAGGATCAGATTCAGGCCTGGTTGCAGCCCAAGGTATCGGTGCAGTCCCAAAAGCTGGTGGCTTTGGAGGCCTTGGCGCGGTGGCGTCATCCACAATTGGGCCTGTTGTCGCCTAATGCGTTTTTGCCCTGGTTCAGCGAGCACGGCCTGGATGAAGCCTTGCTGATGCACGTCCTCCAGGAGGTGCTGGGCCTGCAGGCTTACTGGCGACGTCAAGGAACGGTGATGCCGGTGTCGGTGAATTTGCCCACGCATTTGCTGGATGATGCTGGTCTGCCAGATCGCTTGATGGCCTGTGTACAAGCCAAGCAGGGTCGGGCCTGTGACATTACTTTCGAGCTGCTGGAGAACTCCGATACCAAAACACCCTGTGCCTTGTTCATGGGCGCTTGTCGCCTGGTGGCAATAGGCTTTGGACTGGCTCAGGATGATGTGGGTGTGGACTACAGCTCCATGGAACGATTGGCCTGTGCACCGTTTTCAGAGTTGAAGCTGGACCGGCGTTTTGTGCATGGTTTGTCGGGCAACCGTCAGCAGGCCAATCAGGTTCTGGGCTGGATTGCGACCGCCAAGGAACGTGGCTTGCGAGTGACGGCAGAGGGGGTGGAAGCCCAGGCTGATCTGGATATCTTGCAGCAAATGGGCTGCGATTACGCGCAAGGGTATTTGTTTGCCAAACCCACTCCCGCTTTCGAGCTGGATATGTGGATGCGTCAGCGTTGGGCGGCTTAGGAAAACAGATTGTGTTGAGTGCAAAACACAATCAGATCCTGGTTGTTATGCACATTCAACTTGCGCATGGCCGAGGCTTTTTGCGCGCTGATGGTTTTGATACTGCGATTTAATTGTTCAGCAATGCTGCTGATGGAGTCACCCATGGCAAACAGGCGCAGCACTTCAAATTCACGCGGGCTCAGGGAAGCCAGGCGATCGGGCACCGAGCTTTCCAGCACATCCTTGGGTGTGTCCTGTTTGAAATTGGCCGGGTAATATTTCACGCCCTGGCGCAACAAATGCAGGGCCACCAGCGCCTCGGACAGTTCGTCCTGTTTGAGCACCACCCCTTGCACGCCTGCGTCGTACAAAGAAGAAATGATCATGGGGTTGGACACCATGGTCAGCACAATCAGTTTCACGTCGGGGAAGTGGCGGCGCAGATACGAAATAAAGCGGATGCCGTCGCCGTATTGCTCGTCGCCAGGCATGGAGTAGTCCGTAATCACGGCATCCGGCGGATTGCCTTGCAGGTGTTCGACCAGCTCCGAGGGGCTGGCCGCCACGGCCTCGACGCTCAAGTTGATATCGCGTCCCAGCAGCTCGCGTATGCCCATCAGGATCAATGGGTGATCGTCTGCAATGATGACGCGCAATTTTTGAATGGCGGGCATACCGGGGTTTCCTTGCCTGTTTTGCTAAGCTCGTTCGATCAGTTCGCGTAATGCATTGCAAACTGCGATGGCTGTTTGAACTTGTGTTTCAGTTTGTTGAGTATTCTGCCTGAAATTCTGTTCCAATTCCTTCACTCTGTCAGCGATTTCATGCAGGCCCATCACCACCAGCGCGCCAGCCATACGATGCAACACGGCCTGGCTTTGGGCTGCGTTTTGCTCTTGCAGGGCTTGTTCCAGCGCTTCCAGATCCTTGCTCATGGTGCTGCGAAAAATAGCCCGATAGCGTTGGGGCACGGGCGAGCTGACCAGGGATTCCAGCAGCTTGCCCAAGGTGGCCAGATCCATGGGTTTGACCAGGCAGGCGTTCATGCCACTTTGTGTGCAGCGCTGGGCCTCGTCACGCATGGCATTGGCTGTAATGCCGATAATGGGCGCGTTCATGCCCTGGGCGCGCAAGCGTCGGGCCAGTTCGTAGCCCGTCATATTGGGCATATTGACGTCAGTTAGCAGCAGATCATGGCTGTTTCCATCCCACAGCCCCAGAGCCTCTTCACCGTCCTGAGCCAGGGTCACCTGGTATCCCAAACGCTCCAGTTGCTCGCGCAAGGTAGCCTGGTTCAGCGGATTGTCTTCCGCCACGAGCACATGCAGACCGGGGCGGCTGGGTGTTTTGATGGCGGCTTTGACGGGTGGCGCGACAGCCTGTTCGGGCGTGGCGTCCTGTTGTGTCTTCCAGCGCTCCAGCGCACGGGCAATGCTTTCCGGGTTGGTGCCATCGGCCTCGGGCAAGGTGGCGCTGCCATCACGTGCGGAGATGCTGACGTAAGGGCCGGGCCAGTTTGGAGCCGGGCTGCTGGCGGGCATCATCACATCCAGCAAGACATCCTCAGCATTGCCGATTAGTTGATAGCTGGGCAGCATGGCTTGCGCCTGGGCATTCCAGCGATTCAGCCAGGTGCAAATTGACTCGGACAGCTCGGCATGTGGCGTGCGTACATGCAGCCTCATACCTTGCAGGTCTGGAGCAGGGCGGGCTTGCTCACCGGCGGGCTCTATATCCAGATTCAGCGTAAAAGAGAAACTGCTGCCCAGACCGGGTTCGCTGGTCAGCTGAATCTGGCTGTCCATCAGTTCGGCCAGACGGGCGCAGATGGACAGGCCCAGACCCGCTCCGCGTATGGTGTGCTCACCCGAATGGGCCACATAAAAGGGAGTGAACAGCTTGTCCTGGCGTTTATGCTCAATGCCTACGCCACTGTCCGCTACTTGAAACAGCAATTGCGATTTTCCCTTGGCAATCTGCTCCTGGCGCAGTCGCACAATAATGTGGCCCGCCTGTGTGAATTTGACGGCGTTACTGATCAGATTGCTTAGAACCTGCCGTATATGCAGCGGATCGCCCAGAACGTTGCGCGGCACATCCGGGCTGACATGGCAAAACAGCAGCAGGTTTTTCTGCTGGGCCATGGCGGTATAGGTGGCGGTGCAATCTTGCACCAGTGCGACCGGGTCCAAGGGCACGGTCTGCACATGTGTTTGACCGGCTTCAATCCGGCTGATGTCCAGAATGTCGCTGATGATTTGCAGCAGCTGGCGCGAGGCCCCCTGAATCCGGTCCACTTGTTGATGCTGCTGGCCATCCAGCTCGGTCATGGACAGCAATTCCAAAGAGCCCAATACGCCATACAAGGGGGTGCGAATTTCGTGGCTCATGGTGGCCAGGAAGGCGGATTTGGCGGTGCTGGCCTCGTCCGCCGCGGCACGCGCGCGCTCCAGTTCACGCTGGATTTCCTCCTGGGCGGTCAGGTCCATCAGGACACACAGCAAGACATCCTGCTCGTGATAGCGGCTGGGCGCACAGGCCAGATGCAGGCTGCGGCCATCGGCCAAATCTACTTTGCCCTCGTTCGCATCCGGTCCTTGCTGCTGCAGTTCGTTCAAGGCCAGAGACAGGGGAGACTGCTCAGGCAAGCTGTCGCCTGCATCCAGTTCCAGCCACTCCAGCGCCTGGGCATTGCCAAAAATAATCTGTCGCTTGTCCTTGCTGATCACGCAGAGCGCGACTGGCGAGGTATCAATAATGCTGCGGTTGAAGTCCTGGCTTTCCAGCAGTGCTCGTTGTGCCTGACGGGCCGGTTCCACCACACGGCGTCCGTACCAGCGGGCATAGGCTATGCCACCCAGGAGACTCAATAATAAAAACGCCACTGTCCCCAGGGGGACCCAGGTGCTGTCCAGCAATTGGCTGGGGCTGATCAGATAGCGTCCCGTCCAGGTGCCCGACGTGTCGCGCATTTGGAAGGCCAGCCCTTGCAGGCTGATGGTGAAACCATCATGTTTCAGGTCGGGGGAGTCGTTCTTGCCGATCAACAAACCCTGCTCGGCATGGTGCAGCCAGAAGCGATAGCCTACCGGCGCTTCGGATTGACCGAAAAACTCGCGCAGTCGGCCTTTATCAAACAGGCTCATGGCCTGGAACAAGGACGGGTCTGCACCGGGAATGGGCAGGCCGGGCAAGGAAATCGGGATGATGCCCAGCATATGCAAAGGGTGTTCGGGCAAGGAAACCCATTTCACCGTTGGCGGGCCGGGGACGGGCTTGCTGGGCGGCTGAATATGCTGGCGTGCCTCTTTGTGCGAAGCAATAGGCAGGACGGTATCGGTTCGGGAAGATTCCAGCTCCGGAATGCTCAAGCTGTCTTCCATCTCGGGATGGAACAGGAACAAATAGCCGGATGGGAAATAGGACAGTGCCCAGAAGGAGGCAAAGCTGTCGGCCAGGTCCGCACCCATCGTCCCGTAAGCCTCTTTGGGCGCACGGCAATGCTGCTCGCAAAGCATGGAAAAGGACACGCTGGCGGTTGGCCGCCAGATGCTGACAGCCTGGCCGCTTTCTACCGGCGGAGGTTTGGGCTCCGGCCCGGCTTCCAGTTTGGCCGCATCGGCTTTCAAGTGAGTCAGAAAGCGTTCCTGTTCGTGGATATAAGCCACCGTCACCGTGAAATCTGATTCCAGGCGATGGCGCTCATTGCTGAAAAAATGCTGGCCGCCTACGACCAGCGCGCCTAGCAAAATAAAGGAAACAGGAATAACGCTGAGCAACAGCCGCGTGTGTCCACGCGAGCGTCGCGTCATGCGGTTAAAGGGTGAATTGGCCATGGTTCTCCGTGGGGGCGCCGTATAGGGCAAGTCCTGCCGTATCATACCGTCCCGCGCCGCGATGGCGACGCAGGAATCGTGCATAAGTGGGGCAGGCCTAGAGCGTCGGAGGCTGCAGGCTGTCGCGCAAGGCGGCCATGGGCAAAGGCTTGATCAGCAGGGCATCCATGCCGGCGGCAGACCACTCCTTGTCCTTGTCCAGAATGGCATTGGCCGTAATGCCAATAATGCGTCCCTGATACCCCTCGGCACGCAAGGCACGGGCCAGGGAGTAGCCGTCCATGCCGGGCATGAACAAGTCGGTAAAGACAATATCAAAACGGTTTTTGTCTGGCAGGGCCAGGGCGGCTTCGCCATTGGCTTCCAGATGGGTGGTGCAGCCCAACAAGGTCAGTTGCTCCTGAAGAATCTGCCGGTTCACCGGGTTGTCGTCCACCACCAGTACACGTTGTGTGCGTACCGGTGGATTAAAAGCCTCTTCGGTTTGCGCGGGTGCACAATCCAGGGCCTGCGCCTGCTGTACCGCATGCATGATGTCGTTCATGGCGGTCGAGGCGGTATAAAAATAATCGGCTTGTTCGGCTGCCGTAGTGGCCGGTGTATTGGGTCGAGCCATGACCTGACGTCCAGTCCATTCAGGCGTGCTGGTGGCAAAGGACGGCCAGCTATGTACCAGCACCGTACCGGGCTTGGCGGGCTGTCCGTTGTAGGGCAAGGCATAGGCCCCCCAATGGCGCAGCCACTTGCTGACGTTGGAGACGATTTCCGGAATGTCCCCAGTGACATAGACGGGACGGAACGCCAGCAGGGACTCGGGAGCCGGGGGTGTGCCAGGAGGCGAGGCCACAGGCAAAATCACTTCAAAGGTAATGCTGGTGCCCAGCCCCGGTTCACTGACTACAGACAGGGAGCCGCCCATCAGGCTGGCCAGGCGCTGGCAAATAGGCAGGCCCAGGCCGGTGCCCGGTTGCTTGCTGACACCGCCTTCGTTCATGCTGAAGTAGGGCAGGAACAGCTTGGGCAGCACATCGGCATTGATGCCGTGGCCGGAGTCCGTAATCTGAAAACGCAGGGCCAGACGGTTGCCCGGTTGCGGTTCGGTATGCAGGCGCAGCACTACATGCCCGGATGTTGTGAACTTGATGGCATTGCTGACCAGATTGCCCAGAATCTGGCGAATCTTCAAAGGGTCACCAATGGTGGGGACCAAGGCCCGCACCGGAGTTACCGAATACAGCAGCAAGCCCTTGTTCTGAGCAGTGGCGGCAAAGGCGGCAATTACCTCATCAACTTGTTCCTGGGCCGTGAACTCGCGTGGCTCCAGCGTGACATGGCCCGCTTCGATGCGGGACAGGTCCAGCGATTCGCCCACGACCCGGAACAGGGTTTCGGCCGAGCGACGCAAGGTGTCCAGATAGGGCGAAGGGTGCTTCTGGTTTTCTGCCAGGGAAATCAGTTCCAGCGTGCCCAGAATGCCGTACAGGGGCGTGCGGATTTCATGGCTCATGGTGGTCAGGAACTGGGTCTTGGCGATATTGGCGTTTTCCGCCAGTTGGCGGGAATGACGCAGCGCTGCCTCTTCGGCTTTCTCGGTTGTGATGTCGATGATGGAGCACAGGGCTGCCCGGTTGCCACGGTAATTCAGGCTGATGGCATGCACGCGCACGCTGCGGCCATCTTTCAAGGTGATGTCGGTGCAGGCACTTTGATCGTGCTCGCCAGGCAAGCGTGTGCGCCATTGATCATCGCCTTGCATCCAGGTGCGAGCCTGCAGATTTTCCTGGAAGATCACGTCGCCCTGGGCATCGACCAAAGCCAGGCCCACAGGCGCCATGGCAATCAGCTTGCGATTCAGGGACACGCTATCAACCAGGCTTTGCTGTTGCTGGCGGGCAGGCAGCAGCAAACGGCGTCGGATCAGGCTGGCACCGACCAGCACAATCGTGGTGAAGACGGTCAGCGTCAGCAAGGCGGTAATCAGGGCGCTGCGGCCATCGCGCAGCAACTGCTGGGTTGGCAAGGCGTAGAGCACCCGCAAGCCGCCGGTGCCGATGGATTTGCTCAGGATGATGTGTTGCGGCCAGCCTTTGCCATCAAAACCAAAATAGTCCTGCTGGATCCAGCGCAGTTCGGACGCATCGGGTGGGGCGCTGCTGAACAGGACGGCTTGCCCGCGTATATCGAACAGAATGTATTCAGTGCTGGGTGGTGGTGGCGTCAGGGTCAAGGCACGGTCTATGTCCTTCAGCTCCAGACCCAGCCAGGCGCCCTGGCGATTGTCCCTGTCGATAGGGGTGTAGGCCACCAGCCGCGATGGGGAGTCATCATCCTGATGCAGCCAGACCACGGGGATTTGCCGGGCATGGGGTTCTTGATTGATGGTGATCAGGCGCGTTGCCAGTGCATCCATCTGAGGTTCCCAGGACAGACGCTGACCCTCCTGCTCCAGACGGAAATCCTGGGCGGGATTCAGTTCGCTATAACGCAGAGTGCCGGTGCGATGGATGGCGTTCCAATGGCGACGCGTCAAGAGCAGGGTGTAGGGATCGGCAGAGCCATTGTCCGGTGTGCTGATGGCCTCCAGATTGCGGGACTGGGGCGAAAGCACGACCGTATCCGGGGCAACCGCGCTGGCCGCCACGGCACGCAGCAGCACTTCACGCTGGTCAAAGAACAATTGAGCGTGGTCAGCGGCGCTATTGAGCTGGCGACGATATTCGGAAATCAGGTGTGTGGCCGACGCATACAAATAGGCACCCGTGCCCAGGGAAGCACACAGAATCAGAATCAGGGACAAGGCACCCAGCAAGACACTGGGAAAGCGCGGAACCTGCATGACAGGCAGGTTCTCACGCAGAGGGCCGCCCCTTAGCTGTGCCGTTTTCATACCGCACCGTCCTGGGCTGTGCCCTGTTTGGCCAGATCGCCAGGCAGCATGGGATCGGGATCGCGGTTGACGCAGCTCAGACGAACCAGCTGATAGTTCAGGTTTTCCGCGTTTTCGGTCAGTTCGTAGCGAGCGCGACACAGCTGACCATCACGGTTGATATCCAGATAACCGCGCATTTGTTCGGGCGAAACCATGGTCAGAATGCGGCCGCGCGGGTCGGTCATGCCCAGTTGCTGGCCCGCGGCATCGCGCACCATGGCACCAAAGGGCAGAGATGCACCTTGCTCGTCGCGCAGTTCAAACTGCACGCGGTAGCCGACTTCGGCCTTGAAGGTGGCCAGCGCAACAGCACCACGCGTCGGCACGATCTGCTGCACCGCATTGTCGAACTCGGCATTTTTGGGGGCGTTACGCGTATCCAGGCTGACGTGGTTGCTGCGGTACGGCGTGGCGTTGGGGATGATGGCGTAGCCGTTCGAGCCGGTTTCGACCCCGGCGTGGCTGGAGATGCCCACACCGGCAACGGCGGGTTCCACCTTGGCCAGCATGATGGTCTCGCCCAGGGCCTGACCCAGGTTCACGCCACCGCTGTGCGCCACAATCGAGCCATTGGCCGAGAAGTTGCCGGAGTTGTGACGGTTGCCGTAGGAGTAGCCAGCGTTCAGACGGGCAAAGGAAGTCGCTGTGCCTACGTTGACCGAGGCACTGCTTTCACCGGCTGCACTGCGACCACCGGCAACGGCATAGCTGATTTCGCGCTCGGTAGGCAGCAGGCCACTGGCACCAGCCTGGACTGCATTGCCGGTATTGTCGTGGCTGATGGTGGTAAAGCTTTGTGGCGCATTCGGGCCGCTACCCAGAGGAATGCTCAGGGTCAGCATGATGGCGTTGTCGTGCGAACGCGAAGGACCGAACGAGGATTGCAGATTGCGGGTGCGGGTGTACGACAGGTTGTAGTTCACCTTGCCGATATGGTTGCTGTACCCCACCGACAAGCTGTTGGAGGAATCCCTGTCCCAGCTCTTGTTGTAGGAGGCGCTCAGGTACATATTGCCGCCGCCCACGGGCTGGCTGATGTTGGCATCAATACGCTGGCGCGAGTTGCGCTGACCATACAGACGCAGGTGCGAAGGGGCTTCGCTGGCATTGACGTGGTCGGCCAGGGTGCGATAGCCACGGCTCAGGTCGTGACGCATATTGATGGACACGTTCGAGCCCGTGGCTTCGATGAACTTGTTGTAGCGCAGGTTCATGCTGGTGCCCTGGGATTGCTGACCCCGAACACGGCTGGTGGAGCGGGTTGCATCCAGCGAAACTGCACCCAGTTGGGTGTTCATGCCTACGCCCATGGAATAGGCGTTGAAGTCTTTGGACACTTGCACGCCTGCGGCCAGGGTAGTGTTGGCGCTGACGCCATACAGCATGGAGCCGCTGACAAAATTGGGGCGCTCTTGCATGTCGTCGTTCAGGCGTACCTGACCGGCGGCAATGTCATAGCTCAGGCGGCCTTCACGCACCATCAGGGGAGGGGCGGAAAAAGCCTGGCGCAGGATGCGGCGGGAACCATCGGCTTCGATAATGGTGATTTCCAGATCGCCGTTCGAGCCCGAAGGAGACAGGTCACTGATTGCAAACGGGCCGGGTGCCACGTTGGTGGTGTAGATCACATAGCCGTTCTGGCGCACTTCCACGGTGGCATTGCTCTCGGCCGTGCCACGGATCACGGGCGCGTAGCCTTGCTCGCTATCAGGACGCATGGCGTCGTCCGAGAGCATTTGCACGCCCATAAAGCGCACGCTGTCAAAAAGTGGCGAGCGGGTATAGGTTTGGCCTGCCAGCAGCTGACTTTTCAGGGCGACGATGTCGCGCTGGGCATAGGTGTTCTGGCTGGTAAAGGTGCTGGAACGGTTGGTGCCCGAGCTGTAGTAGGAGTTGTTGCGTATACGCCAGGAGCCAATGTTCACGCCCATGCGCAGGTCTGCGCTGACGTCATTGGTGGCGGCCATGCCCTTGCTCTGGTCACGGCGCACATTGACGCCATAGTTCACAAAGGCCGCGGTCTGGCCCGAATCCCACAGCGACGGGTCTACATAGCCGCGTTTGCTGGGGTTCAGATAGATCTGTGGGATGCTCAGCATCAAACGCAGCTGGGCGCTTTCATACACTGCTGTGGCTTCAGGCACGATCTCGGGCACGCGCAAACAAGTGGCTTCGGCCGATACCGGGGCGGGCAGCTTGCTCATGTCAATCCCGACCTGATCGAGCATCTCCTGGTTGAAACAGGGCTCGTTCTCGTCGGTGCGCGGGTTGCGCTTGAAGGTGATGTCGCGTCGTCCGGTGCGCTGCTGGTTCACGTACAAGTCCACGCGTTGCACACCTTCGGACACGTTGCTGTTCGAGAGCAGGGTGCGCAGGTCCGCGGTGGAGGCCTGGCCTTGCAGGAAGGCCATGTTAAAGCCCAGCGTTTCCGTGTTATCCAGAGCGGCTACTTGAACCGCTTCGGCCTGATTGTCCTGGGGAGCGGGAATGGTGACAGCGTTCGTCTGAGCCTGGGCGGAGCCAGCCGCCATGACCATGCAGGGCAGCAAGGCAAGCCACAGCGCGGCCAGTGGCTGGCGGCTGATGGGGCGAATGCGTTGGCAGAACTGATGGTTTTTTGTGAACATGACTCTGCACCCAGGGGGCGTAATTGACGGTTTGAAGACGTGCAAGGGCTCCTGCTACTGGCCAGATGCCAGTAGCCGAAAGGGTCAGACGTGAAGCGGGGGAGGGGCGGCGGACTGGGCCGCCGTCTTACGGCGTGTCCGTGCTCAAGGCGCGAGGCTGGACTTTGGTTTGGCCGTTCAGGCGCACTTCATACGGATCGGCACTGCCGTAGTCGCTGATAGCGCGAAACTGCAAGGTGTCCTGGGCACCCGAGCGGCCCAGTGGCAGCAGACGAGTCTGGCCGGGGGCAATCATGCCGGGGTCTTCCATATCCTGGCCCTTGGCGGTGCGCAGGGTAGACATGGACACGTGATACGCGCTGGGGTTGTGGACTTCCAGCATGGGTTTGCCCTGACTGTTCACCACAGACCACTGCAGCTGGGCAGGGGCCTGCTCTGCCGAACCGGGCAGGCCGTCAGGACGGAAAAATAATTTGATGCGTTGGCGAATGGCAATCTGCAGCTGGTTTTCACCGGGCCCCTGTTGGGGGATTTCCTGGATGTTCAGCCAGAGCACGGTTTCGCGGTCGCGGGGCAGGCCTTGATCACCACCGGCATAGAGCACGCGCATCACTTGTTGTCCGTTAGGGGCAACTTTGACCAATGCGGGGGTAATGGCAAAAGGCAGTTCAGCTTGATCGTGATCGGTATTCGTTTCCAGCCAGGACTGAACCAGGATGGGCGAATTGTCGTTGCGAACCACGATGGAGGCTTCTTGTTGTTTCTCGGGCAGGATCAGACGAGTACCGCTCAAGGAGATCGATGCATTTGCCTGACTGCTCAACAGCGCAGCGCCAAGGGTTAGACATCCGAAAGCCAGTTTCTTGAAAGTTAAGATGGACATGGTTCATTCTCCTTGAGAGGTGGGTCTGGCGAAGAGGATCACCCTTCGCCAGGGGCTTATGCGGTCTTATTCGTAAGACAGCTCGTAAGCAACGGTTGCGTTGGCTTGGCCGCCGACCACATCAGCCACGTCAGTACCAGCCTTGCGGGTGTAGTAGGCGGTCAGAGGGATGTTGATGGCGCCACCAGCGTAAGGAGCTTCCAGCTTGGCGGTGCCGTCCGTGAAGTCCAGGACGGTTTGGTCGCTGACCAGCATGATCTGCACGTTTTGTGCGCCACCGGTAACAGCAATACCTTTACCGGAGGTAGCGGTAGGAGCCAGCTTCAGCTCAACTTTGGTGCCGCTGGCACATTCGATTTGCATATCGATGTTTTTGGAGATCGCAGTGATGCCACCAGCGGAGGTTGCTGGCACAGCTTCGGTACCCAGTGTCTTGGCCGAAACGGGACCCATATCGACCAGCATGTTGGCACCGGAGCTGGAAGCACCAGGCGAGCGCACGGTGCAGCTGTCAGCGTTGATGCTGCCGGTAAATTGGATATTGCCGCGAGCGCCGATCGTTGGGTCAGCAGCGTGGGCACCGGTAGCGGCGAAAGCGGAAAGGATAGTGAGGCCGAAAAGGATCTTTTTCATGATTGATTTGACTTCCGATTGTTGGACAAACGAAGCAACCTTGTTGTACGCCTTGGGGCGCTCGAAGGTTCCCAGGAGTGTGCTCTGTTTGGGCACAATTGAAGTTTAGGAAATCAATCGGTGAAAAGATTTAGGACTATTCTTAAAATGCAGTCCTGTTAATTGAGAGGATTTGTTTTTTAATTAAATTCTCTGTCAAGTGGCTTGCTTGCTGGCTTTGCAATTCTTGACGATTAACCTCTATGGGATTCAAGTATCTATTAAAGACGGGAAAAGTATTCTCGGATTAGTCTTAAATAAAAAAATAGGCCGCGCTTTTAAAATTCCTTTGTAATTAGGCTCGCTTTATAGAGGCGATGTAATGCTAAGGAATCAGGAGCGCGACATGTTGAAACGTTTATTTGAAAAAAAAGGGTTGTCAGGTTTGTTGTCTGCTGGGGCCCGAGCATGGTTGGTACCCATCGTATTGTTGGCCGGAATGAGTCAGGTGCAGGCACAGTCCACCACTTGTTTCCGCTCACGCGATTTGACGCCCAGTGGAAATTGGAACATGGTGCCCGGCGGTCAGGTTTTTAAAAATGGTGACGTGATCGGGCGTATCTCTGCGTATGCACAGTTCTATATACCTTTAGCTCATGGTGAGGTTGCCGACGTTTTGGCGAGCGGGCAGGTCGTTAGCAATAATTACAGTGCTGTCCCCTTGAGCGGTATGCCCGGATTGGGATTGGTGGTTCGCTGGGGCGGCTACTCGGCAACTACTAATTTGACAATGCTGGCTCCTCCAGCTAGCACAGGCACGATTATTTCAGGTCAGAGCTGGTTTAGAGTTCTGCAGGCTCAGACTCGTGCGAACTACACTATGACCCAGTTCTTTAATATGGAATTAGTCATTATTGATGAGACGGTCTACAAGGGTGGCAAGTTGACTTTTACTGAGAGCGGTCAGACGACGGTGGCTACCTCGAATAAAAAGGGGGCTGCTATTCCTCAGTTGTGTGTGAATGGCTGGCTGGACCCTATGGCAGCACTTACAGGAACCTTGCAGGTGCCCGAATTGCCCAAACCTGCCTTGCCAAGTTGCAAGTTCGCCACCAGTACCTTGACGCAGAGCGTCACCTTGGGGCCGGTTGACCCTGGTCAGATTCCAGCTGCCAGTACTCTTCGTCCCTCGGGTGAGGCAGGGCAAAATTATTTCCTGATTGAGGGAACAGGCTGTACGAAAGACACCAAGCTGAGTTTTTACTTTACCGACACCAGGGATACGGCAACGCCCAAAGACTATCTGCTGACGAGTAATCCGGCAGTGGGCATCCGTCTGTTTCATCGTGGTGAGTATGAACCCGTGCCTTTTGGCCCCGCACCGTCAGGCTCCTGGGTGCCGCAGCGCTATGCACCGACGGTAGGACCGGCAACAGCAGACGGGGCGACGCTTTCTACCGGCTTTACCGCCCAATACGTACGCCTTCCGAATAAAACTGAAGCGGATATCAGACCGGGGCCTTTGGAGGCGGCAGCCACCTTTGTGATTGTGTATCCCTGATAAGCAGCGAATAAAAAATGGAGCCAACAGGCTCCATTTTTTATTTCTTGTCCGAGCTTTGCTGCCAGCGTAAATACGCGTTGCGAGTCTGGGCAGAGACGGATTCCAATACCTTTTGATGCGTCACCTTGTGGCGTGCCAGCAAGCGGGCATCGGCCACCGTGCGGGATTTGCAGAACCAGTGGCAGCTGTGCTGAAACAGGTACAGCTCTGCCGACAAATGGTAGGCCCGGCTTTTGGGGTCCAACTGCTCGGGGTTGTCCGCCATATGGCGCAGCCCGGCGGCATGAATCTGCAGGAGCTGACGAAAGTCTCGCGTCATGGACGGGATGATTCGTTCTGCATAAGGCACACAGAAGGGCAGCATGCCCACACGGGTGCTTTCTGCGGGTTCCTTTTGCAGCAGATCCGCCAAGGATTGAACCTGTGTCGCCACGGCATGTTCAGTTTGGGCAAACATCTCCAGAACCTGCAGTTGGCGCGAGGGATCCTGTTCACCGATGGCGCGGGCATAGCCTTCTGTCAGCGTTTCCATGTGGCGCTCCAGCTGGAAGCTGCTCAAGTGGCGGCCCAGCAAGATAATGCGCTCGCGTTGATAGCGTGCCCGCACAAAATGCAAGGCAATAGCGGCGATCAGAAGAAGTATGACTGTGTCCATCACTCGTGTTTCCGTGCTGGGTCAGGCACCTTGTTCTTGTTTCCCCGCTGCAGGGTTACGCCCGACCATAAAAAACTGCTGCCAAAAAATAGCAGCCGGCCATTGTATCCCGTCATTCTTTATTCTTGTTTCCATTCTCCTCAGGGATTGTCACAAGTGACCCCGCATAGATCGCATAGGTCTGCAACGCTGAATGGGGAGCTGCCATTGCGAGTGGCCCCCAAGGTCGAATACGGTCAACCTTCGAGAGCCAGTCATGCAGACAGTGCTACTTTGGCTTGGCAGCAGCCCTTAAGTGCAAGGGCTGGCTATGGGAGGACTGGTGTGCAGATTGCAGCCCGGTTTTGATTTGCAATCTGCTCTGTTTTTACGCTTTGCCTGCTGCTGACAGGGCGGGATTGCTGGAGGCCAGTGCTCGCTCCTGACTGATCTGACGCACCACCAGGAACATGCACAGCGCCGAGACAATAATGCAGGGAATGGCCGAGCTGATCACACCGGCAGCACCATAGCCCTGGCTAAGCAACATGCCTGCAATGGTCGGGCCCAAGGTGGCGCCAATGCGGCCGACTGCAGCGGCAGTGCCTACACCTGTGGCTCGCACGGCGGTGGGGTAGACGATGCCGCCAAAAGCATACAGGACACCTTGGCAACCGATGACAAAAGCGCCCGTCAATGCGGCGGCCCAATACATTTGTCCCAAGCCCGATGCGCCGTTCAGACTAAGCAAACCGGCCAGGATTCCGCCATACATCAGCGCGATCACCAAAGCCTTGTGCCAGCGGTCTGTCAGATAGCCCAGCAAGACGGTGCCCACGGTTGCGCTGACCATGAACCAGAATTGTGCGGTGCTGCCTTGCTTGCGGCTAAAGCCCAGCTCCTGGAACAGGGAAGGCAGCCAGCTCAGCATCAGATACACCACCATCAGCGTGAAGAAATAGCTGACCCACAGGAGCAGCGTACGGGTGGCCAGACCATTGCTGAACAGATCCTGGAAACGTCCCTGGACGATGGTCCGGCTCTGGCGTGCCTGCAGAAACTCGCGTGATTCGGGCAAGAACCATACCATGACAGGAATGACGAGCAGGGGCAGCAAGCCGCCCAGATAGAAGATGTTTTTCCAGTTCTCGCCAAAGTTGGAAGCGGCCACCAGTGACAGGATGGCTGCACCCACAGGCATGCCCGCATACATCATGCCCACAGCGCGGGCACGGTGCTCTGGCTTGACCGATTCGGCGGCCAGAGTGATCAGGTTGGGCATGGCTGCGCCCAGCCCGGCACCAGCCAGAAAGCGCACCAGCAACAGAATGGCCAGGCTGTTGACCCAGGCGGTGAACAGGGTAAACAGGGCAAAGATGGCGACCGAGGCAATCAGCACGGCCTTGCGACCGTATTTATCTGCCCAACGCCCGCCCATCAGTGAACCGGGTAGCAGTCCCAGAATGCCTGCACTTAGAAAATAGCCCTGATAGGTTTTATCCAGTCCAAACTCCGCTGCCACGCCTTTAACGGCAATGCCGGCGGCCTGAATATCCATGCCTTCGATAACAGCGATCAGAAAGCAGATCGCCACCGTGATGACCGCGTGTCTGCGGCCGTGGGTTTGTGTCATTGCAATGTCTCCTCGGTTGACCGGGACGTTTTTTTATTGCTTCTGCGACCTGCCCGCCCCGAATTCAGGGCGCAGAAATCCGCTCACCGACCGCCAAAGCGGCGGTGAGTCGGGGTAAAGCTTTTTTAGAGTTTTGGAATCAGGCCGTCGCGGCTTGTCGTTGCAGCAAGTCCAGAGCCACGTCCACAATCATGTCTTCCTGGCCGCCAACCATGCGGCGCTTGCCCAGTTCGACCAGAATGTCCACGGTTTTCAGACCGTATTTCTGGGCGGCTACTTCGCTGTGACGCAAGAAGCTGCTGTATACGCCTGCATAGCCCAGGGCCAGGGTTTCGCGGTCTACGCGCACCGGGCGATCCTGCAAGGGGCGCACAATATCGTCCGCTGCATCCATCAGGGTGTACAGATCCGTGCCATGATTCCAGCCCATGCGTGCGGCGGCGGCAATAAACACTTCCAGCGGAGCATTGCCGGCTCCGGCACCCATGCCCGCCAGGCTGGCATCAATGCGGTCGCAGCCTTCTTCCACGGCCACAATGCTGTTGGCCACACCCAGGGACAGGTTGTGATGGGCGTGAATGCCGGTTTCGGTTTCGGGCTTGAGCACATCCTTGAAAGCGCGGAAACGGTCGCGCACATCGTTCATGTTCAAGGCCCCGCCCGAGTCGACCACATAGCAGCAGGTCGCCCCGTAGCTTTCCATCAGCTTGGCTTGTTCGGCCAGATGTTGAGGTGTGGTCATGTGGCTCATCATCAGAAAGCCCACCGTGTCCATGCCCAGATTGCGGGCATATTCGATGTACTGCTTGCTGACGTCGGCCTCGGTACAGTGCGTGGCCACCCGCACAATGCGGGCACCGGCGTCATAGGCGGCTTTCAGATCGTGGATGGTGCCAATGCCTGGCAGCAGCAAGGTGGCAATCCTGGCATGGGTAATGACCGAGGCCACGGCCTCAATCCATTCCAGATCGGTGTGTGCGCCAAAACCGTAGTTGAAGCTGGAGCCACACAGCCCGTCGCCGTGGGCCACCTCGATGGAATCGACCTTGGCCTGATCCAGGGCACGGGCAATATCCATGGCGTTTTGCAGACTGTATTGATGACGTACCGCGTGGCTGCCGTCGCGCAGGGTCACGTCGGAAATAAAGAGCTTCTTGTTGGGATCGTGTGCCATTGTGATGTCCTTGCGTGTCATGCGGTTTGCGTCAGCAGGCGGGTTTGGGCCAGACGCTCGGCGCAGGCCAGCGCGGCACTGGTCATGATGTCCAGGTTGCCAGCATAGGCAGGCAGATAGTGTGCGGCGCCTTCCACCTCGATAAACACCGAGGTTTTCAGGCCGGAGCGCCATCCCAGACCGGGCACATTGATGGGCTTGTCCTCGGGGATCACATCGAACTGCACTTTTTGCTTGAGGCGATAGCCGGGCACGTAGGCCTGAACCTTGTCGGCCATGCGCTGGATGGACTGCTCGATTTCCGCTTCCTGGCCCGGATCGCTGAGGGTGTAGACGGTATCGCGCATCAGCAAAGGCGGCTCGGCCGGGTTGAGCACAATGATGGCCTTGCCCACGGTGGCACCGCCCACGACTTGCATGGCTTTGCTGGTGGTCTCAGTAAACTCGTCAATATTGGCGCGGGTGCCCGGACCGGCCGATTTGGACGAGATCGAGGCAATGATCTCGGCATAGTGCACGGGAGTGACCTGCGAGACCGCCGCAATGATGGGGACGGTGGCTTGTCCGCCGCAGGTGACCATATTGATGTTGGGTGCGTCCAGATTGTCGTCCAGGTTCACGACCGGGATGGTGTAAGGGCCGATAGCCGCAGGGGTCAGGTCAATAACCTGGATGCCGTGCTCTTGCAGGACGGCGTTGTGGCGGGCGTGGGCACCGGCGCTGGTCGCATCAAACACAATGCGAATGTCCTTGAAGTTGGGCAGCTTCAACAGCCCAACCAGTCCTTCATGGGTGGTGGGCACGCCCAGGCGGGCCGCACGGGCCAGACCATCGGAGGCCGGGTCGATACCGACCATCGCGCCCATTTTCAGGTGTTTGCTTTGGCGCATCACCTTGATCATCAGGTCGGTGCCGATATTGCCCGAGCCAATGATGGCGACGGCAATGCCGTTGGGGTTTGTCATGTGTGTTACTCCGTACAAAGGGGACTTAGCCTGCGCTGAAGGTGACGGATACCGAGCCTATGCCCTCGATCACGGCTTCAAAGTGATCGCCGGGGGCAACGGGTGCCATGGGGCCTAGTGCGCCGGTCAGAATCAGATCGCCGGCCCGTAGCGGTTCACCCAGTTTGGCCATGGTGCGGGCCAGCCAGGCGGCGGCATTAAAAGGGTGGCCAAGGCATTCGGCACCGCTGCCACTGGAGGCCAGTTCCCCATTGCGATGCAGGCTCATGCGAGCATTGCGCAGGTCCAGGCCGTCCAGGCGACGAGCAGGGCCGCCCAGCACGTACAGGCCGCTGGAGGCGTTGTCGGCCACGGTATCCACAAAGCGGATATCCCAGTTGGCAATGCGGCTGCCCACGATTTCCAGAGAGGGCATGACCCAGCCTACTGCCGCGGCGACATCGCCAAAGCTGGTGTCGGCATGGGGCAGGTCGCGCTCCAGTACCAGGGCAATTTCGGCTTCAATCTTGGGTTGCAGGACACGCTCGACAGGGACGGTTTCGCCATCGCCATAGGCCATGTCGGCAAACAGGGCGCCAAAGTCGGGTTGCGACACGCCCAGTTGCTGCTGGACCTTGGGGTTGGTCAGGCCAATCTTGCGGCCCGTCAGGCGACGGCCTTGGGCAAGCCCACGGGCAATATTGATGCGCTGGATGGTGTAGGCCGCCTCGGCATTGTCTTCACCAATCAGGCTGCGAATCGGGTCTATGGACTGATTGCTGCTCTCGGCCTGGCGCAGACGGCTGGCCAGGGTATCGAGCAGATCGCTGGATGCCTTGTTCATTTCAACGCTCCAGGAAATCCAGAACCAGCTGGTTGAATTTCTCGGCATGCTCCCATTGCGCCCAGTGACCGCACTGGTTGTAGACGTGCAGCTCGGAGTTGGGAATGCCAGCCAGCAGACGCAGGCCAGTATCAAAAGGGACAACCCGGTCCTGACGGCCCCAGATGATCAGGGTAGGGGCGGTGATGCCAGGCAGACGAGGGCTGAAATCGGGGAACTGGCGCGGATTGGCTTCCAGGGATTTCAGGAAGTTTTCCAGGTGGTCCTTGCGGCTGAGCATATTGTTCAGACGGGCTTGCAGCAGCTCTTCGGTCAGCACGCTGGCGTCGAAGACGAACACATTGTTAAAGCGCTTCAGGTTTTCCAGCGTGGGCTCGCGGTACAGACCGTTCAGCAGCTTGATACCTTCGCTGGGCATGGGGGTAAACAGGCTCATGCCACCTGTGCCGCCACCCATCAGAACCAGCTTGGCCACGCGCTCGGGCCAGGTCAGGGCAAAGGCCACCGAGCTATGGCCGCCCATGGAATTGCCCAGCATGTGGATTTTGTCTATGGCCAGCTGGTCAATAATGCTTTTCACCACACGGGCGTTCAGGTCGGAGCGCGAGCCGCTGTTGACGATGGAATCGCTCTTGCCCCAACCAGGACAGTCGATCAGCAGGACGCGGTAACCAGCCTGGGTCAGCGGCTCAATATTGCGATTGAAGTTGGCCCAGCCGGTGGCGCCGGGGCCCGAGCCGTGCAGCATGACAACCGTCTGTTCGCCCTGACCCAGATCGTTGTAGTGGATGCGCAGTTCCTTGCCTTCCTCGACCACGGTCGCGAAACGGCTGTAATCAGATTCATTCAGACTCATGACAATCTCCTGATGTTTTGTTGTGGTGGATTTCAGTTCTTGCTGGGATGGGCAGACAAGCCGCCAAAACCGGCAATCCACTCGGGAATTTCGCGGTAGTAGCGATGTCCTGCTTCGTACGGGCCATAGGCCGACAGCCCGGCAAAGGCAGCTACCCAGGTTTTGACTTCGTGGGCGCTGCGGCCTGCCAGGGCGGACACGTCGTCGTTGGCGACCTCATCGAGCTGGGCATAGCCCTGCGTTTGCAGCAGATCCAGAAAGTTCTGGTCCCATTCGGGGTTGAGCGGATGCAGAACAGAAGGGTCCTGGGTGAAGGCTCTGCCAGCATCGATCGTGCGTTGTGTGCGGGCGGCACGGGCTTCGGGCGACAGCGTGTAGCCTTCGCCGTCCAGCGAGCGTCGAACGGCATCGGGGGCTTCGGCGTAGACGGGGACGGGAGGTTGATGCGACAAGCCGCCCGAACCGATCCAGAGCACGCGCTTGCCAGTGGAGCGGGCCCATTGGCCGATGGCCTCGCCCAGCAAACGGGCGCGCTTGAAGGTTGGCAAGGGCGCGGCAACCGAATTGATGAAAACTGGAATAACCGGGTACTGGTCCAGACTGCCCACCAGGTGCTCCAGCGGATAGGCGGCACCATGATCCAGCTGCATATCGTGTGAAATGGCGACGTCCACGCCGCTATTGATCACATGGGTGGCGCATTGCGTGGCCAGCTCGAAGGGCACGTCCAGGCGTCCGGCCAGGCTGTCAAAATCGCCAATGGCATGCGCGCCGGTGCCGATGCAAAAGCTGGGCATGACGTTGTAGAAAAAACCGTTGAAGTGATCGGGGGTGAACAGCACGATCAGGTCAGGTTTGAATGCCGCAATCCGTTCGCGGGCGGCTTTCTGTACTGCAAAGACCTCGTCCAGTACGTTTTGTGCCGGATCGTGATGCCCCAGCAAAGGCGTATGTGAAAGACACTCCAGGTGTGCCAGCATGTCAGTCTCCTGATTCTGATTATGGGTGTGCGGGTGCCGCCGCTTCGCCAGTCAAGGCGGAGATGGCGGTTTGCTTGTCTGCTGTCTGCGCGACTTGTTTGGCCAGATTGCGCAGGTTCTGGGCGGGGTCGGTCCAGACCTCCAGCGGCAGGACGGCCCGGTGTTCGATCAGCTCTTTAAGCGGGCGCATATCACGGCCTTGATTGACCGTGATGGCACCGCAAATGGCTCCTTCCGGGTCCAGACCAATCAGGACAAAAGGAGGTGTGTCCAGATTGCCGCGCACAATCCAGTGGGCGGCGGCCATGTCTGCGGCGAATTGAATGTTCAGATCGCATTGGTCTGTCCAGAACCAGGCCGGGCAGGCCTGGGCAGGTTCCTGATTCAGCATGTGGCAAACGGCCATGCATGCCTGACGGTTGGCGTTTTCCCAGGTCTCCTGACGTTGCCAGCGGCCATCCAGACCAATTTGCACGGTGGTGTCGCCAGCGGCATAAATAGCAGGCTGGGAACTGCGGCCGTGCTCATCAATCACAATCGCACCCTGTTCGGTGTGCAGTCCGGCACTATCGGCCAAACGGGTATCAATGGTCACACCGACACCGTAAATCAGCAGATCACCTTGCAGTTGCTGGCCGTTGTCCAGTGTCAGCGCCACTTTCTGTTCTTCGTCCAGACGAGCCTTGCTGACACGGGTACCCAGGTGAAAGCGCACGCCGCGAGCTTCATGCACGGTTTGCAGATACTGGCTGAGGACCTCCGGGGCATTGCGCGACATGATGCGGCTGGCCGGATCGATCAGCTCCACTGTGGCGCCCAAAGCGACCAGGCTGGATGCCAGTTCCAGGCCAATGACACCGGCACCGACCACCAGCACATGGCTGCCAGGTTTGAGCTGGGCACGAATGCGGTTGGCATCGTCCAGGGTGCGCAGAACATGCGATACCGCACCCAGCGCGTCCAGTTCGGGCAGGCGTCGCGCTTGCGCACCCGTTGCCAGCAAGAGGCTGTCGTAGCGCAGGGTTTCGCCGTTGGACAGGGTGATGCAGCCTTGTTGAGCGTCAATCGCTTCGGCACGGATACCCAATTTCAGGCTGATGTTCTGCTCGCTGTAAAAGCTGGCCGGATGCAGGGTCAGCTGCACATTGTCGGGGTCCAGCAAGGCGTCTTTGGACAGGGGCGGGCGTTCGTAAGGCAGGTGGGGCTCCTCACCAACCAGGGTGATCTGTCCGGCAAAGTCACGGCGGCGCAGTTCAGCGGCAGCCGTGGCACCGGCCTGTCCCCCACCAATAATCACAATATGAGGTGTCTGCATCACAACTCCAGTCCGCCGGCCACATTGCGTATGCCGCGTACTCCCAGACCTGCGTCGGCATTGATCATGACGCCGGTCAGAGTCTGGTTGTTCTGGCGCGAGGCCAGCAGCACAAAGGGGCCGGTAAATTCTTCAGGTTCGGGAAAGAATTGCAGGGGCAGGATTGCTTTGATGGCATCCGGTGAACGCGAATCCATGATGCGCGTATCTTGCTGCCCCAAAGCTTGTGGGCCACGCAAATCCGTTTTCATGCCGCAAGGCCCCACGCCGTTGACACGGACTTTAGGCGCCAGCTCAAAAGCCAGCTCACGAATCAGACCGACCGCGGCATGTTTGCTGGCGGTATAAAGCGGGCCACCGCCTTCGGCGTAAAAAGCCGAATTGCTCAAGGTGAAAATCATGCTGCCGCAGGATTTGACCAGTTCGGCCGCGGCGGCCTTGGCACCGAGCAGATAGCCTTTGACGTTGATGGCAAACAGCTCGTCAAAGCCTTTGTCCAGATGCTCCATGCTGGTGTTGATCAGCCTTGCGCCATGGTCCCAGACTGCGGCATTGCCGATAAAGCAGTCCAGCTTGCCAAAGCGGGCCACCGTGGCATCCACAGCCTTCTGGTTGTCGGCTGCGCTGCACACATCACCCTGGATGGCCAGCACTTTGCCGTCGAATTTCTGTTCCAGATCGGTACATTTTTCTGCCGAGCGTTCCAGCACGGCTACGGATGCGCCTTCCTTTAGAAAGCGCTCTACCAATGCCAGACCCAGGCCTGAACCGCCGCCAGTGATCAAGGCGACTTCGTTTTGCAGCCAGCCATTCATGCCTGGGCCTCCAGATCGATATAGACCATGCCTTCGCTGATGATCACCGGATAGGTGCGTAGCGCCTCGGTCGCGGGCTGGCACAGGGCAGCGCCCGTTTTCAGACAGAAACGGGCAGCGTGCAGCGGGCACTCCACGGTGCCGTCGTCCTCGATATAGCCTTCGGACATGGACGCGTTGCCATGAGTGCAACGGTCGTCAGTCGCATAGAAGGTGCCATCGATATTGAACAGGGCAATCTGGCGGTCGGGAGTGTCTATCTTCAGTGCCTCGCCATCGGCCAGGGCACCGGTTTCACATGCGGTAATGCGTGTCATATCAATCAACATCGGAAAGTGAGCAGGGTCAGAACAGAACGCTCAGGTTGTGGGATGTAATGACGACTTGATCCAGAACGATCTCGCGTTCATACAGTTCCCAACCAAAGCGATTGTCTGCGCGGCGTACATAATCCAGGCGCTTGCCGGCGTACCAGGTCTCGTCCTTTTCTTTCTGGGCGCGGTACAGGATGTAGTTGCTGCGTATCTCGTAACCCTGGCCGTCGGCGGAGGGGCGGATACGCAGGTTGCTGACAAAGTGGCGTGTGCGCGAAGGCGGTTCCTCCGCCCAGGCCATGCCGGTTTCCAGGCGGGCAACGCGGCGTTCCAGCTGGAATTTGTTGTCGTTGAAAATCCAGGTGGTCGGCGGTTGTACGCTGCGGCGGCGATCACGGGTTTGCGCATTGCTGGTGCTGCGCATGTGATAGTGGATGTCCTCGGACAGCAGATCCAGCCAATCACGAAATTGCCAGTCGTCCAGCAGTTCGGCTTCCATGTACAGGAAGTCGGCAATTTCATGATGCAGTTGCATGTCGACGATGGCTGTTTGGGTTGGTTCTTCAATGACGGCGCTCATTTCACCAGCTCCTCTTCGTAGACGCGGCTGCGCTCCAGCACTTCATCCCAAGTCTCGGACACCATCAGGTCGGCCCAGTACTTGTACAGACCGCGAGCGGCTGTTTCGGAGAAGATGTAGTTGGTAACGCCCGGTACGCCGTCGCTGCGCAGACCTTCGTTACCCAAGCCCATTTCCATGCACAACTGAGTGCCACGGGCGCGTTTGCCACGCAGGATTTTCTGAATTTCAGCCCAGTTCTCGGAGTCGTCCTGCTCCAGGAAACCGGCGGGGCCGAAGGCGCGGGTGGCGCTGCGTTCAAAGGCAGCCTTCACATCGTCGGGTGCAGCGGCATCGGCAATACAAAATGCCCAGACTTCCACCTGGTTCGGGCCACGTGGATGCCAGACGCGCAGCGTCGCCGTGCCGTTCAGCCAGCTCAGTGTGGGGAACATATTGTTGTGACCGGCCAGACGCAGGGCACGTACTTCGCCCAGGCGCTCGTGGGCTTCGGCATAGGTGTCGCGAAAGTATTGCGAAACTTCACCATCTACCCACACGTTGGCGTCGGGCTGCTCGGTAAAGAAGAAGCCACTGCCATGGCCACGTTGGCCATATTGAACGGCGTCCTTGGCGGTTTCCCAGACCGGGCGTGCGGTTTGACCGGCGCCCAGTGCCTTGTCCTCGTCCCCGGGCTTCTGGCCCAGCACTTGCACGGCAGACGCGTGCGAGAACAAGGCGTGGTATTGGTCAGACGCGAACTGCTCGGCGGGGAATTTCCAGTTGCATTCAATGGTCCATTTCTGAACACCACCAATGATCTCGGTACCGCCTTCGCGCCGGTCCAGCACACCGTCCAGGTACCAGGCAATGTCGCCCATATACTCTTCCAGATCAGGAGCGGTGGCATCCCAATTGCCAAAGACCAGGCCTTTGTATACTTTGACGCGGGTCACTTCCTGCAGACCCCACTTTTCCTTGCACAAGCCTTGCGGATAGGCGCGTGGTTCCAGCGGTACATCCACCAGATCGCCGTTGGTGCCATAACTCCAGCCGTGGTAGGGACAGGTAAAGGCTTTGGTGTTGCCCGAGTCGGCATAGGACACGCGCATTGAGCGGTGTCGGCATTGGTTCAGGAAGGCCTTGATCGAGCCGTCTTTTTGACGGACCACGATAATCGGGTCTTCGCCCATGTAGGTATTGAAGAAGTCTCCCGCTTTGGGAATCTGGCTGGTGTGACACAAAAACAGCCAGGTGCGGCCAAAGATGCGTTCCAGCTCCAGCTCATAAATATCCGGGTCGGTGTAAATGGAAGGGGTAACGCGTCCATTACGTGCGTCGACCAAGGCTTCGATTTTTTCAGGGTTGATTCCCATCGCTTGCTCCTCGCTATTGCAATGCGTGCTTTTGCAAAACAGGTTTTTGTCGCCAACGGCAAAATGTAGAAGCTTGAAATGAATCCGACCAATACTTGCTTTAGATCGGGTGATCGGCAAACCCGATAAGTCCGCTTTAAAACCCTGGTATGGATAGGGCTTAAGTCTGAAGCCCAATATTGATGCGGCTTTACGGAGGGTTAGGGTTTACGAGAGCTTCAATTGCTGCGCTGCAGCAATGGGAATTGCAGCTGCTTTTGAAGTCTTGGTAGCAGCGACAATAGTGCTTACAAGAACGGCCTGTTCAGGTGAGATACCGCAGGCTGAGCCAGATGCTGTTCGGGTCCGATCCGGGCAGAGGGCGACTAATTTGACAGGAGACAAACTTGGAATTGCGACACTTGCGTTACTTCGTTGCAGTCGCGGAAGAGTTGAATTTCACCCGTGCTGCCGAGCGGCTCTACACCTCTCAACCCTCCCTGAGCGAGCAGATCCGTAATCTGGAGGAAGAGATTGGCTATCCCTTGCTGAACCGGACTCGTCGCAAAGTCGAACTGACGGAAGCGGGGGCTGTTTTCCTGGATGATGCCCGCGAGATTTTGCAGAAAGTAGACGAGGCGGTGATACGTGCCGGCAAAGCGGCGTCGCAAGCCAGGGAAGTGCTGACGATAGGTTTTGTGCCAGCGGCAGAAGTCCGTATTTTTCCGGCAGTTTTGCCTGCTTTCCGTGCTGCTTTTCCGCAGGTGGATGTGGTGCTGCGCAGTCTGACGTCCAACGAGCAGGAAGGGGCCATGGCACGAGGGGAACTGGATCTGGGTTTTATGCGCGGTCCGGTGCGGGCGAGCAATGTCTGTAGCGAGGTGGTGCTGGATGAGCCCTTGCGGGTTTATCTGCCTAAAGGCCATCGACTGGAAGCGTATAGCCTGATCCCGCCTGCGCGCTTGAACCGCCTGCCCATGATTGCAGTGGACCGCTCCTATGGCCGTTCCATGCACGATGTGCTGGCTCGTTATCTGGCCCACCACAAGGTGGTGCCCGAGCATACCTATAACTCGGCCAATCCCTTGATGAGCATTAATCTGGTGGCGGCCGGGTTGGGCTACACCTTGTTGCCGACTTACGCGGAATACTTCATGCCCAAGAACGTGGTGTCGCGGCCCTTGATCGGCGGCGGCCCGCGCTGCGAGTTATTGATGGCCTACCCAAGAGAGACCGGCAGCATGAGTGAAGCCGCTGCCAGCCTGATAGAGCGTATACGGGAGCTGGCACGCTGGCATGGTTCGGGACCTTCAGCAGCCAGTCATTTGAAACAGGCGCCCAGCAAAATAGCCTGTATGTAGTTACTCACACAGGCCACGGTATTTTCTACAAGAAGACTGGCTTTATCTTATTTTTTTATAATGTTGATCTCGTTTGAGAGTTCGGGGGCATTTATTATTGTGTCCAGAACTGGACAGGTTCTCTCAACGAAATTGACAAACTCTTCTATTTCTTTATCGCTATTATTGGCCTGGATATAGTATTTGGATGTGATTTTATGAAATCCCATTTTGGCCTCTTTGTTTATTCCATAGAAGCCATCCGTGTCTATTTCACCATCCAGCTCGATTTTTATGTCGATTAAGTCAATTTTTTGACTCTTTGCAAAGCTTTTTGCAGCAATGCATTTGCAGGCTCCAATTGCCGAAAGCAGGGCCTCCAGGGGAGTCATTCCACTGCTTTCATTGCCTCTCTTGCTGGGTTCATCCATAACAAGGGAAAAATCCCGGGAGGTGCATTCAGTCTTTAGTTGGTCGATTAACGTTGCGGTTGCAGAAAAAACGTGGTTGCTCATGGCTGTTCCTTTTGCTTGTGGCTTGTTAATTGGCTAATGATTCCAGACTTCTGTCTCTTTTTTAAAATTGAATATGGGCGTTTTTAGTACGGCCAGGTGGGGGCGGAGCTTTTTGGCTTGAAGGGTAGTTTATATATTTTTTTTAGCCGCGGCATTTATTTTAAAAATTAGCTGCCTAAGCTAATAGCTAGCAACTACTGGCAGGAGTGGCTGCCGCTTGCCGACTCGGCAACGGCACGGGCTATTGCTTCCAATAGGCTATAGTGCTGGCGTTGCCGGTCTTTGGTTTTGCCCCTGGGGCAGTCCTTTTTACTTATCTTCCACAAAACGCATACGGAAGCGACGGCCCTTGATATTGGCGTTGGCGATGCGGTCAAAGTATTGACGCGCAATCTGGCGGTCCAGGGCTACGTAGGAACGGGCGTCGGTAATCGCAATCTTGCCTACCTGGTCGCCTTTCAGGCCTACATCGCGGGTCAGGGCACCGAGCAGGTCGCCGGGGCGCAGCTTGTCTTTTTTGCCGCCCTGAATCTCCAGCGTCATCATGGGGGCGCGCAGTGGCTCTTTGGACTGCGAGCGCAAGGCTTTCAGATTGCCCCATTTCACTTCGCTACCCTGGAATTCTTCAATCAGTTTCACCCAGCGCTGTTCGCTGCGCGAGACCAGATTCAGGGCCAGGCCTTTCTGATCACCACGGCCAACACGGCCAACGCGGTGAATATGCACTTCGCTGTCCTTGGTGACGTCTACGTTGATGACGGCGCCCAGATTCTGAATATCCAGACCGCGCGAGGCCACGTCGGTGGCGACCAGTACGGCGCAGCTTTGATTGGAAAACTGCACCAGAATTTCATCGCGATCACGCTGTTCCAGGTCGCCGGTTAATGCCAGGGCCTGGATGTCTTCGGATTGCAGTTCTTCCACCACTTCCTGGCAACGCATTTTGGTGTTGCAGAAAATCAGGGTGGAGGCGGGGCGGAAATGCTCCAGCAGTGTCACCACGGCAGACAGGCGCTGCTCGGGGTGAACTTCGTAAAAAATCTGTTCGATCTGGCTGGCATCGTGCAGCGCTTCCACTTTGACTTCTGCGGGGTTTTTCAGAAAGCGGGCGCTGAGCTTGCGGATGTTTTCCGGGTAGGTGGCCGAAAACAGCAGAGTTTGACGACGGGGTGGGCAGTGCGAGGCAATGGCCACGATGTCGTCGTGAAAGCCCATATCCACCATGCGGTCGGCTTCGTCCAGCACCAGGGTTTTCAGGGCAGACAAGTCCAGATTGCCGCGCTCCAGATGGTCCTGAATCCGGCCCGGTGTTCCCACCACCACGTGAGCGCCATTGCGCAAGGCTTCTGTTTGCGGGCGCGAGGGCACGCCACCACACAGCGTCAGCATGCGTACGTTAGGAATCTGGCGGGCCAGACGGCGCAGCTCGGTTGTGACCTGATCGGCCAGCTCGCGCGTGGGACAGATCACCAGGGCTTGCGGTGTCAGCTTGCTGGGGTTGAGAGTTTGCAACAGACCCAGGCCAAATGCGGCGGTTTTGCCGCTGCCGGTCTTGGCTTGGGCAATCAGGTCACGGCCTTGCAGAATCAGCGGCAGGCTCTGTTCCTGAATTGCCGTCATTTTTTCAAAACCCAGGCTATCCAGGGTTTCAAGCAAGGCGGGCAGAAGGGGAAGGGTACTGAAAGAGGTATGGGGCACGATGGGCGACATCAAAAAGAACTGCAAAATAAAGGATTTAGCGACAGTTTACCGTTTGCAGGCTGATAGCTGGGAAATAGAAAGCAGGGAATGCGACTGGATACCGGCAAGCAGGCAAATTACTGGTATCACCTTCCGGGAGGCCCCAGGGATCAAGAAGTAATTCAAACAAAAGGGGCTGCTTGCGCGGCCCCTTGTTTTTACAGTGTGCTGTACGCGCTTGAAAAAGCTTATGCCTTGCGCGATGCCCCCAGGCGCTCCGACAGGCGATTAGCCAGTTTGCGCATGGCTTCACCGGCACGGCGTTGTGCCGCTTCATCCGCTTCCTGGGTCAGCAAACTGACGGCCACTCCGGCCACGGCGGCGCGGTTATTGGAATCAAACACGGCTGCTCCAAAGCAGTGCATGCCATCGCGTACGCCACAGGCATCCACGGAGTAACCCAGGCGCTGCACATCGTTCAGTTCCACCATCAAGTCATCCTTGCTGCGCGGACCATGTCCGGTCAGTGGCTCGGGCCAGGGATGATTCAGGGCCTGTTCCAGTTCCGAGCCCGGCAAGGTGCTGAGCATGGCCTTGCCCGTTGCGGTATAGACCGCTGGCAAACGCATCCCGGCGCGGAACGTGAAACCCAGCGGGCGGGTTCCGTTGCGGCAGGCGATGTAGACCACATCCTCGCCATCCAGAATGGACAGGGTAATGGTCTCTTCAGGCAGGACGCGCATATCGTCCCAGGCCGCAAAGAACTCTTGCGTCAGGTCCAGTTGAGACAGGAAGGCATTGGCCCAACCCATCACGTGTGTGCCCAGGGTGAAACTGCCATTTTCCAGCTTACGAATCAGGTGCAGATCCAGCAAGGTGGTGCACAGACCATAGAGGGAGCTTTTGGGCATACCCAGACGTTTGACCAGGTCCGTAAATGACAGGGGCTCCGGTGAGGCCGCCAATTCGTCCAGTACGGTGACTGCACGTACTACAGCCGGAACCAGTTTCTTCTCTTCCACTACGACTAACTCCATAACAACACACAGGAAGTCCATAAGCCCCGGGGGCTGAACTCTGGAAACAGGGGTAAGGGTCCGTCAGTACCGCTTGACGCATCACACGGGCGAGCCGACCGGACCAGACGCACAGGTCCTGAATTAGGCCAGATTTGCCGCTTTGATGCCAGCGTTCCATTGTGCCCTCAAACACCCCAAAACAAAAAATACGGCGACTGATCTTCTACGGGTAAACCCGTAAGCCGATTCGTTGACGTCGCGTTTTTTCGGCTCCTATAATTCTATCAAGTTCACTATAAGAGAAACAGGTTCAGCATAATGAACAATATCGCGGCATCATTGATTAGCAAACTGAAGGATCCCAGCCTGGCAAAAGATCAGTCCTGGACCGCTCAGGGTTGGGTCAGCGCAGGTGATGGCAATACATTTGCCGTTCTGAATCCTGCTACGGGTGAGTGCCTGGCCAATGTCGCCAGCCTGGCCACACAAGAAATTGAAGCGGTCATCAGCGATGCTGAAGTGGCTCAGCGCGAATGGAAGGCACGCAGCGGGCACGAACGTGCCAAGTTGTTGCGCGCCTGGTTCGACGCCATGGTTGCCAATGCAGACGACCTGGCCACCATCATGACGATGGAACAGGGCAAGCCCTGGGCCGAGGCTCGTGGTGAAGTGCTGTACGCCGCTTCCTTTGTGGAGTGGTTCAGCGAAGAGGCCAAGCGCGTGTACGGCGACGTGATGGGTCACCCTCAGTCGGACAAACGCATTGTGGTGGTCAAGCAGCCCGTAGGCGTGTGTGCGGCCATTACTCCCTGGAACTTCCCTGCGGCCATGATTACCCGCAAGGTGGCTCCTGCTCTGGCCGCCGGTTGCAGCATTATTGTTCGTCCTGCCGACCTGACTCCCCTGACCGCTGTCGCGCTGGCCGTACTGGCCGAGCGTGTTGGCATTCCTGCTGGTGTATTCCAGTTGGTGACAGGCCAGTCCCGCGTGGTGGGTGCCGTTCTGACCGCCAGCCCGATTGTGCGCAAGCTGTCCTTTACCGGCTCGACCGAAGTGGGTCGTTTGTTGATGGCGCAATGTGCTCCTACCATCAAGCGTCTGTCCCTGGAGCTGGGTGGCAATGCACCGTTTATCGTGTTTGACGATGCAGATCTGGACGCCGCCATTGAAGGCGCCATGGCCTCCAAGTACCGCAACAGCGGCCAGACTTGCGTGTGTGCCAACCGCTTCCTGGTGCAAGACGGTATTTACGATCGCTTTGCCAAGGCATTGAGCGAACGTGTTGCGGCCCTGAAAGTGGGCAACGGCATGGAAGAGGGCGTGGAGCAAGGTCCGTTGATCGAGCAAAAAGCCGTCAACCGTCTGCGCGAATTGATTGATGACGCCGTCGAGCACGGCGCCAGCGTTCTGCAAGGTGGTCAGCCTCATCCTCTGGGCGGTACGTACTTCTCGCCCACCGTGCTGGGTGATGCAACGCCTGCCATGCGCGTGGCTCGTGAAGAATTGTTTGGCCCTGTGGCGCCTTTGTTCCGCTTCAAAGACGAAGCCGAAGCGATCGCGATGGCCAATGACACCGAATATGGTCTTGCTGCCTACCTGTTCACCCGCGACAACGCACGTGCCTGGCGCATGGGCGAAGCGCTGGAATACGGCATGGTCGGCGTCAATACCGGTTTGATTTCCAACGAAGTGGCTCCGTTTGGTGGCGTCAAGCAATCCGGTCTGGGTCGCGAAGGCTCCCGTTACGGAATCGACGAGTACCTGGAAATCAAATACATGTGCCAGCAGCTGTAAGTTGATACATGCCCGCGCCCCAGCGCAGCGAAGGGGGCCGCTCTTATAGAGCGCCCCATCAGCAGAAACCCACAATAAGCTAAATAAAGGAGACGCTATGTCTATCCTGTCTGCAACCCCACGAAAATTGACTTTGGCCCTGACACTGGCCACCGCTGGCATCATGGCCAGCACGACTGCCAATGCTGATGATGTCAAACCCATCAAGATTGGTGTGGTTACTTTCTTGTCCGGCGCTGCCTCCGGTCCTTTTGGCGTGCCTGCCAAGAACGCCGCTGAACTGACCGCTGCTCAACTGAACGACGGTAAAGTACCGGCCCCTTACAACACCAAGGGTCTGGGTGGCGCACCGATTGAACTGGTCTTTATCGACGAGAACGGCGGTACAGCCAAACAGGTTAGCGAATACCGCAACCTGGTTCAGCAACAGAACGTGGACATCGTGGTTGGCTACATCTCCTCGGGCGATTGTCTGGCCGTGGCCCCCGTTGCTGAAGAGCTGAAAAAACTGACGCTGATTTTCGATTGCGGCACACCTCGCCTGTTTGAAGATGCCAGCTACAAATACGTGTTCCGTCCTGTGGCCCACGCCACCATGGACAACGTGGCGGCTGCCCGCTTTGTGCTGGAGCGCAACCCCGAGTTGAAGAGCTACGCCGGTATCAACCAGAACTACGCCTGGGGTCAGGACGCCTGGCACGACTTTGAAGGCACACTGCAAGCCCTCAAACCCGGTGTAGAAGCCAAGACTTCGCAAATGCCTAAACTGGGCGCCGGTCAGTACAATGCCGAAATTTCGTCCCTGATGGCCGCTCGTCCTGAAGTGATTCACTCCAGCTTCTGGGGTGGCGATCTGGAAGGCTTCGTGGTGCAGGCTCTGCCACGCGGTCTGTTCCGCAACACTTTGACCGTGCTGACCGCTGGTGAAACCGCGACACACCGTGCCAACAACCAGATCCCTACCGGCACCATCATCGGTGCTCGTGGCCCACACGCTGCTTTCGCTCCTGACAATGAATTGAACCGTTGGTTGCGTGCCAGCTACCGCGAGCAATTCAATGCAGATCCTAGCTACCCATCCTACAAGATGACGCAAACCCTGCTGGGTCTGAAAGCGGCTTACGAAAAAGCTCAGGCTGCCAACGAAGGCAAAGCTCCTTCCACCGAACAAGTGGTCAGCGCCTTTGAACACCTGACTTTCGAGAGCCCATCGGGCGACGTGACCATGTCCCTGGGTCAAGGTCACCAAGCTGTTCAAGGTACGACCTTGGGCGTGGTGAAAAACGACAAGGGCGTGATCAGCTTTACCGACCTGCGTCACTTCAAACCTGAAGAAGTGACTCCACCCGAAGGCGTGAAGTCCATCGACTGGATCAAGGGCGGTCTGAAGTACTGATCCGAGCAGGCGTCCTGAAAAGGACGCTGCCCTGAAAATCCGGGCATGCAAGATCCTGTTTTGCATGTCCGGTTTTTACCGCTAGGCCACGCCAAGGTAAAAGCTTCTCCCATAAGGGGAAGCGCGCTGAAGGCGTGGTGGCATTTTTTATTCCATTTCCACAGAAACCGACTATGTCTCTTCTTTCTGCTGCCCTAATAGATGGCATCATGTACGCCGCCTGGCTGTTTCTGGTCGCGGTCGGACTCACGCTGATCTATGGTGTGATGAAGATCCTGAACATGGCCCACGGCAGCCTCTATACCATTGGCGCCTATACCGCCGTCACCATGGTGACGCAGTGGCTCTCTACCGATCAAAGCCCTTATGGCAGCTATCTGATGCTGATCCTGGCCGCGGTTATCGCCGGTCTGGTCCTGGGTCTTGTCATTGAATATGGCTTGCTGCGCTTCTTCTACCAGGAAGAACCTGTTGTCTCTTTGCTGATTACCTATGCGGTCTTCCTGATTCTGGAAGATACCGTCAAGCTGGTCTGGGGCGTGGATCCTTATGTGATCGCCGAACCTTACGGTCTGTTGGGTAACGTCGAATTCGGCGACCTGTTCTACCCCACCTACAGCTTTGTGATTGTTGTGGCTGCCATTCTGGCCGGCCTGTTCCTGACCTTGTTCCTGAAGTATTCGCGCCAGGGCCGCATCTTGCTGGCCGTGATTCATGACCGCGAAGTCAGCCAGGCCATGGGCATTAACGTGCAACGCTACTTCCTGCTGACCTTTATTGCCGGTGCCACGCTGGCCGCCCTGGGTGGTGCGCTGACCGCTCCTACTATTTCTGTTGCTCCCGGCATGGGTGTCGAGGTCATTGTGATGGCCTTCGCCGTGGTCGTGATCGGTGGTCTGGGTTCCTTGCCCGGTGCCGCTCTTGGGGCCGTGATTGTTGGTCTGGTGCGCTCCTTTGCCGTGCATTACTGGCCCGAAATCGAACTTTTCTCCATCTACGCGGTAATGGCACTGGTGTTGGCCGTCCGTCCTAAAGGATTGTTTGCTGCCGCCGAGGCCCGAAAGATATGAACAAGACCAACATTACGCTTAAGCAGGGCATGATTGCCCTGGTCATTACGGTGGCCGCCCTGATTGTGGGCTTTGGCTTGCCATCCTGGCAGTTCCTGATTACTGTGGCGCTGGCCAAGGGCCTGGTTGCCCTGGGCGTGGTGCTCTTGCTGCGCTCGGGCCTGGCCTCTTTCGGTCAAGGTCTGTACTACTGCATCGGCGCCTATGGTGTCGGTATGGCCATGAACTACCTGGACTGGCGTGAAGCCATCATCCTGCTGCCATTTGCCGCTGCTTGCGCTGCGCTGCTGGCCTGGGTGCTGGGTTTCCTGCTGGCTCGCTACCGCGACATCTTCTTTGCCATGCTGAGCCTGGCCTTGTCCATGATCATGTACGGCCTGCTGGTGCGTAACCCTAGCCTGGGTGGCAGTGACGGCTTTAACGTGCACGCGCCTTCCTTCATGTGGGGTGCTTTTGCTGAAATCCTGTCGCGTCCAGGCGTGTTTGTCCTGACCGTGGTGCTGGTGGGTTTTGTGCTGTGGGCCATGCAAGGCTTTCTGCGCAGCCGTGCCGGTCGTCTGGGACCTGCAATCAAGGACAATGAAATCCGTGTTGAATACCTGGGTGCTTCGGCCTACCGCAATATTCATTTGAGCTACGTGCTGGCTGCCGCTCTGGCTGGTCTGGGCGGTGCCCTGTCCTCGCTGAGCATCGGTCACGTGGACCCTGAACTGGCGTTCTGGACTACCTCCGGCGAGTTCATCTTTATTGCTGTGCTGGGCGGTACTCGTAATGCTTACGCGCCTTTCCTGGGTGCTTTGAGCCTGGAACTGATTCGCACACTGGCTTACCAATATGCTCCTAACACCTGGCAGATTGTGATGGGTGTCAGCATGTTGGCCCTGATTGTGTTCTTGCCCGGTGGCCTGATCAGTATTCTGAACCGTCGCAATGCGGCTGCTACCTCCAACGATTCTTCTTCACCGACAGGGGCCCGCTCATGAGTCAGTCACCCTTGATTTCCGCTAAAGGTTTGTGCAAGCAGTTTGGCGCTGTCCACGCTGCACGCGATATGACCGTTGATATCCATGCGCAAACCATTACGGGCCTGATCGGTACCAATGGCGCAGGTAAAACCACCTTCGTGAACATGTTGACCGGCTACATGAAGCCGGACTCCGGCAATATCTTTTTTGCCGGTCGCGAGATCACGGGTTTGCCACCACGAGAAGTGACCCGTATGGGTATCGCCCGTTCTTTCCAGATTCCTCAGCTGTTCACATCCCTGAACGCTTTGGAAAACGTGGAAATTGCCTTGGGTGTAGCCAAACAGCCCTTGTCCGAAGCCAGTGCGATTCTGGAGCGTTTTGGCTTGAGTGCCTTCGCCCAGTCCCAGGCAGGCACCTTGCCTGAAGGGATTCGCAAGCTGCTGGACATCGCGCTGGCCATGGTGGCCCAGCCTAAAGTGCTCTTGCTGGACGAGCCCACCAGTGGCGTGGCCAGTGACGAGAAATTTGAAGTGATGGACCGTGTCATGAAAGTGGTCCGTGATGCGGGCGTGACGGTTCTGTTTGTGGAGCACGATATGGAAATCGTGCGTCGCTACAGCGATCGCGTGCTGGCTTTCTACGACGGCACCATTTTGGCCAACGGCACTCCTGATGAAGTGCTGGCCCATGAGCAGGTTCGTGAATACATCATCGGCGAGCCGGTGGGACGCAATAAACAGGAGGCCGATAATGCTGCTTGATGTCAAAAATCTGGATGTACGTATTGGCCCAACCAGCATTCTGCGCCAGGTAAACCTGCAAGTGCGCCAAGGCCAGATCGTGGGTCTGGCCGGTCGTAACGGCGCGGGTAAAACCACGCTGATGCGTACCGTGATGGGCTTGCTGGCCGTGGACAATGGCTCGGTCATGTTTGATGGTCAGGAACTGGCCAAGATGCCTGCTTACCGTCGCACCAGCCTGGGCATGGGTTTTGCCCCCGAGGATCGCAAGCTGATCCCCGAGCTGAGCGTGGAAGAGAACATCCGCCTGCCCGCCTGGGCTCTGAAATCCCAGGATATTGAAGAGCGTCTGGAACGTGTCTGGCGCATCATCCCTGAATTGAAAGTCTTCGGCCCACGCCGCGCCCTGCAATTGTCGGGTGGTCAACAAAAGCTGGTCGCAATTGGCCGTGCCTTGATGACTGCCGACAAGCTGCTTTTGCTGGACGAGCCTTTTGAAGGTGTCGCTCCTGCGCTGTCCAAGCGTATTGCAGAAGTGGTGGGCGAGTTGAGCAAAGAGGGCTTCAGTGCTTTGTTGTCCGGTGCTGACTTGCAGCACGCGGGCAATGTGATTGATTACACCTACCGGATGGACCGCGGCCGTATCGAAGTACCGCAGCCCGCCATACCATAAGGAGAAAGCCCATGTCGGCATTCGAGTTCAGAACCACCCCCGCTATTTATGTTGAAAGCGGAGCCGCTGCCCGGCTCGGTCAGATCCTGCGCAAGCGCTACTCGCAAGAGCGCGTTTGTCTGGTGACCGACCGATTCCTGCACGAAAGCGGCTTGCTGGATCCTGCCCTGGCTGATCTGAAAGCTAACGGCTGGACCGTGCAAGTGATTGACGATGTTATTGCCGATCCTCCAGAGCACATTGTTTTGCAGGCAACTGAGCGCGCTCGCCAGGCCAAGACGGAAATCGTCGTTGGCCTGGGTGGCGGTTCGTCCATGGACGTGGCCAAACTGCTGGCCGTCCTGCTGGCGTCTGACCAGCCCCTGCAAGAGATGTACGGCATTGATAATGTGCGCGGCTCGCGCCTGCCCCTGGTGCAGATCCCGACCACGGCGGGAACAGGCTCGGAAGTGACGCCTATTTCCATCGTGACCACCGGCGAAACCACCAAATCCGGCGTGGTGGCTCCCGAGCTGTACGCAGATCTGGCCATTCTGGACTCGGAACTGACATTGGGCCTGCCTCCCCGTATTACGGCGGCGACCGGTATCGACGCCATGGTGCACGCCATCGAGGCCTACACCAGCCGTATCCTGAAAAACCCGCTTTCGGACAACCTGGCCAAACAGGCCCTGCGTCTGATTGGTGGCAAGCTGGTGCACGTTTGTCGTAACGGCAAGGATGCCGCCGCACGTCAGGACATCCTGCTGGGCGCGACCTTGGCTGGCCAGGCTTTTGCGAACGCCCCCGTGGGTGCCGTACACGCTCTGGCTTACCCGATCGGCGGTATTTTCCACGTGCCACATGGCTTGTCGAACTCGCTGGTTCTGCCACACGTTCTGCGCTTCAACGCTCCGGCCGCTGCTCCGCTGTATGCCGAACTGGCTGAAGTGCTGATCCCTGGCATCCAGGGTGATGAGGCCTCCAAGACCGAAGCCTTCATCAACTTCATGGAACAGATCGCCATTGATACCGGCATTGAGCGTCAACTGCGCGAAGTCGGCATCAAGGAAAGCGACCTGCGCCGTATGGCCCAGGAAGCCATGAAACAAACCCGTCTGCTGGGCAACAACCCCCGCGACGTGACCGAAGACGACGCTTTCGCTATTTACAGCGCCGCGTTCTGATAGACCGCTAACAGCGGAAACCTTTTTGCCTGAGTCTGGTGCTGTGCCGGCTCAGGCTTTTTTTTGCCTGCGAAATGGTGGTATCGACGCTAATAGAGAGAGGGAGTGGAAGTTAGGGGGGAGTAGCTGTGAGCTATGACGCTTCGATTTCCGCCTTGGTCGGCGGCAGAACAACGGTGCTGTGTCTGCTTGATGAGTGTCGGAACGAACGAGCAGGTCGTACTTTGGGATGAACTGTTTGTACTAGTCGTGATTTTTGGGTTATCAGGGTTATGGTATTATGATTCATCATAAATAACCTTAAAGGAGTCTATCCATGAGCGTCCTGGTAAGTAGCCCCAGTGTCTCGACCTTGGTGGGTACGCCCAAAGAGGTTAAGGCAAGTTTAGGACGGTCCAAGGCCGAGCAGGTGTTGGTGCTGGCTTTTGATCACATCAAGCCCGCCGCTTTCAAGGCTTTGGCAGAGAACTTCACCAATGTGGCCTCGTCCATGTTCGAGGTCTTGCAGGAGCGTCAGGACAAGGAGTCGCTGGAGCGTCTGGCTGAAGTTCTGGTGCCCCGCACGCCGCCATCGCCCCGTCTGCTGAAAGAAGCCGCCATGCTGGTTCAGGCCCGCACAGCGGTGCTGGAAAGCGGGGATTGGCTTAGTGCTGCTGATGTGGCGCAACTGGCTGGCTTAAGTACCCGCAACCCTAGCGCCCAGCCTAATAAGTGGAAGAAGCAGGGGCAGATTTTTGCCATCAATCATGGTGGCGCGGATTACTTTCCCGGCTATGGCCTGGACCCGGCTACCAGCTTCCGTCCTGCCAAACCGTTGGCCCAGGTTCTGGAGATTCTGGCCGGACATAAAGATAGCTGGGGCATGGCCTACTGGTTCATGTCCAGCAATAGTTTTTTGGGTGGCAAGCGGCCGCAGGACTTGTTGATCTCTGCACCGGAAAAGGTCATTGCCGCGGCTCAGGACGAAGTGCAAGCCGTGGCTCATGGCTAAGCCAGCTTTGCCCGCGGTCGCTGATAAAAAGCATAGTCCGCAGGAGGAGGGATCAGGAATCTCCGTTCCCGGCGGCGAGTTGCGTTTGACCTTGATGGAATGGCCCAAAGGGCAGTTACTGCACCGCGTTCATCAAGATAAATATTTGGCGACCCAATTCAACCCTGGTACGCAGGGCAATGCGCGTTTCAGTCCGATTCAGGATGAGAAGGGCAGGGCCATTCCTACCTTGTACGGTGGCACCAGCCGCGATTGCGCCATGATGGAAACCGTCTTTCATGACGTGCCGCACGCTGCTGGCTTTAAAAGCTATGACAAGAAAAAGCTGCTGGGACAGGTGCATTCCACCGTGCTGCTGAATGCGCCTTTGGTTCTGGTCGATCTGGCCAGTGTCCCGCTAAGGAAACTGGGTGTGACACGCAAGCAACTGATCGACACCGAAAAAGATCAGTATCCGGCAACCCGTCTGTGGGCTGCCGCGATTTATCAGCAATGTCCGCAGGCGCAAGGCTTGTGCTGGGTGTCCCGGCAGGATGATTCGGCACGGGCCGTGATGCTATTTGGGGATCGCATTGCCAAAAGCGCCTTGAAGCCTCAAGGCCCATCCCATAGTTTGAGCGAAGACCCGGCCAGCTACGATGCCGTACTGGATCTGGCCGAACGGATCGGGGTGTTGATCGTTCTAGGTAGCGTGTAAGCAAGCCGTATTTCAGGCCTAACTTCTGCTTACAAGAGCAGTTCTGTCCGGGACAAAGGGCGGTGCTCCACCGTACTAAACTAGCCGGGTTCCGCAGGGCATGACACGGGCTATCACCCTATGTCCTGACGCCGTCAGCAATGGTGTTTTTCCATCTGCTGTCATTGTTGAATCGACTGCTTTTTACTCACCATGATTGCGATTTCACTTTCTTCCTTACAAAACCGGCGGACGCTGACTTTATGTCTGGCCGGGGCTTTGCTGGGTCTGCTTGAATGGGTGGCCTTCAGCAATCTGATGATGGCGCCTGCCTCTGGCGAGTATCTCTGGGTTTCCTTGCTGCTGGCTGTGGGAATCTTCGGCGTAGCGTCTTTCACCTTGTTGATGCACATTTCTATGCGCAAGGCCTTGCTGGTGTCCCTGGGTTTGGGCGTAGCCAGTGCAGCGCTGATCTTGCAGGCGCAGGGAGGGTATTCAGAGGTCGCCTTTTTTTGGCGGGCACCGCAGATGTGGGTGGCAATGGGGCTGCTGGCGACCATTACTCTGCCGTTTCTTGCCATTCTGGTAGAGCATCCACGGGACTGGGCTGATTACCGTCGCTTGTTCGAGCTTAGCTGGTCCATGGTGTGTTCCTGGGCGGTGGCCTTGTTCTTCTGCGGCCTGGCTTGGGGCGTGTTGATGGCGTGCCATATGCTGCTCAGCTTTGTCGGCATTACCCTTTTGGGGGATGTGCTGCTGGAGCCTACGGTTGCGGCTGTGGTGTCTGGTGCCTTGGTGGGCGCGGGTCTGGCGCTTGCCTCGGATTCGGACGGCGGCTATCTGTCTCCGATTCTGTTGCTGAAGCTGCTGCGTTTGCTGACCCCGGTTTTGCTGGTGGTGATGGTGGTGTTCATCGTGGCCTTGCCCTGGCGTACGGGTGAAGGTTTGCCACTGGCCGCCCTGTGCGTGGCGGCCGTCCTGGGAGCCTCCACTCTGGTGTCTTCTGTTGTTGCGGACGAGGACACGAATGCTAGCGCAACTCCTTTGTTGCGCGCTTCGGCCCGTTTGCTGGGCTTTGTCATGCCGGTGCTGGCGGGCGTTGCCTTGTGGGCGATATGGATGCGGGTTGCTCAATATGGCTGGACCCCAAGTCGTGTTCTGGTAACGACGGCAGCGCTGGTCGCGGCGGGCTATGGTTTGAGCTACTTCTGGGCTGCCTGCCACCCTCAAAACTGGATGGCGCGAGTACGTCGTTCCAATGTGGGGATGGCGCTGGCCCTGATTGTGCTGGCCATTATCTGGCTGCTTCGCATTGGCTCTCCCGAAGCGATTTCGGCGGCTTCGCAAGTGGCTAGGCTGGAGGCCGGTACGCTAAGCGTGGATGATTTCCCGGATACGGAAATGAGAATGTATTGGGGACTGCCAGGACAGAAGGCCATGGACTATGTGGTCGAGAAAAACCTGTTGGTCGGCAGGTCCGAGGAAGGGTCTGAAGAAGCTGTGCCGGATCAGGAGCTGGAGGTCTGGAACATAGGTGAGGACAAGGCGCGGCAGATGCTTTTGAGCTCCTTGCCCAGCTCCCCGGCTGATCATCCTTTGCGCCAGTCTTTTATTGAAACCTATCCAGGCTGGGATATCGCTTATCTCGCCAAGGCTTGCGAGACTCGAACGCCGGGTGATCATGCCGGTTGCTTGCTGGTATTTGTGGATTTGTTGCCGGACGAAGCTGGAGACGAAGCAATTGTTCTGTCGGTCAACAATCCCATGAATCTGGGTGCTGTGTTTGTGCAGACAGCAGAAGGGGGATGGGAGAAGGCGACAGGTTTCACGCCCGGCTTGTCTCTGGACAATATGGGCGACGTTATTGATGGCATTCACGCCAAGGGAGCGGTGATTGAACCGGCGCCTTTCAATGTATTGAAGTTGCCTGATGGCGGCTTTGTGGGGGCGGCTCAGCGCCCTTGATGGCAGGGCGCTGATGTGGTGCTCTGTGGTGATGCTTTCGGTTCGAAGGCATCACGGCTGGGCCGCAATTCGCAGGGCGGGTTTCAAGGAGGCGGCCAGCATCTGGCCGTGGTTCAGTTCGCTGAAGTTCTCGTAGCTGACGTTCAGCCCGGCCTCTCGCAAATGCTTGGCCAAATCCTGTGTGGACCATTGGGCTGCGGCATTGCTCATGGATGTACTGCGGCGTTGTCCGCCCACCATGATGGCAATTTGCTTGTCCTTGGCCAGCGTCGTATCAAAAGCCTGAGCCGTCTTGACCAGAATCCCGTCATGCCACCACAGGGAAGGATCACCCGCCACGTATCGCTGGTACAGATCAGGATGAGTGAACAGGGTGTGCAAGGTGAACAGGCCGCCGTAAGAGTGGCCCCACAGGGTCTGGCGGGAGCGATCAATAGGCTCGCGTTGTTCCACTGCGGGCTTGATGTGCGTTTCTATATAGTCCAGAAAAATATCCGCACCGCCTCCTGAACGACCCCGTACTTCCACCGGCTTGCTGATGCCGTTTTCCGTGACGGGAGGCGTGTAGTCGAAGGAGCGGGCAATCACATCGTGACGCGCTTCGGTGTCGTAGCCAATGGCAACCAGTACCGGCGCAGACAGGGCGCTGATGGCTTTCAGGTCGTCCACATCAATACTGGCCATGGCGGCATTGCCATCCACCATATAAATCACCGGATGACCGCGTGCGGGGGCGGGGCGGTTCGGGGTGCCTATCTGTATTTTGTAGTGCCGTTTGCCGTCTTCCGAGGACATGATCAGCGTCTCAAAGCGGTACAGGCTTTGTTGCTGGTCCACGATGGTCAGGCCCACCGATTCGTTCCAGGGGCGTGTGCTTTGTTGGGCTTGGGCGGGCAGTGTGCAGGCCAGGCAGAGTGTGGCGGCACTGAGAAGAAAGCGGGGCAGGAAAGTCTTCATCAAGGTCAGATCGCAGAAGGCTAAACGGGAATCATTCTTGATTATAGGGCTTGCTGACAGGCAGAAAACAAATACCCGGACAACAAATCGTATCTATATGATGAGGGCGCTAATAGTCTGCTGTCCATAGCCCATTGTTGGCTATTGGCAGCTTGTTAGTTAGTAATGGTGGTTTGCTGCCTGCTTTTGACCGTGCAGCGAAGAGGGGAGTGCACAGGGTGTGCCTGGTGCAGAGACTGAAGCAGGTAGCGAAACAGATGAAAAAAAGCCCGGATCAGCCTGTAGCCAGTCCGGGCTTTTCTTTACAGAGCCTGATCAGGCAATGCAAAGGGGTTCAGGCCGGTGCGACCATACCCCTCTTCAGTTGCCGCATCATCCAGTACCAGGCTGGCCAGATCGTCTGCAACAGTTTCAGCACCTGGCTCGCGTTCCTGCGAGATCACTTTCAGATAGCTATGGCAGTGACCACAGCTTTCTGCGCGTACCACGGCTTCAGTGGTATCGAAGCTCAGGTAGTCCAGATCGCCTGCATCGGCGCAGTTGGTGCATTTGGCACGAACCATATGCCATTCGCATTCGCACAAGGAGCAGTGCAGATAGCGCAGACCTTGGCGGGTGCCTTTGTAGATCAGGCTGGCAACAGGAACACCGCCGCAGACCGGGCAACTGGCGGACTCTTCATTGCTGGCCATGGGCAAAGGCACTGCCCGTGCAGCCAAAGCCACTTCCAGAGACAAGGCTGCCCACAAGAAAGGAGCCAGAGCCTGGGAGACAGCGCCGAACTGGTTTTGGGCCAGGGCCAGACCTGCCTCTAGACGAGCCTGGGCGCTCATGGCACGCAGGGCATCCAGATGCGGGGCAATAGTGGGCGAAGCTTGCGGTGCCAGTTGTTCCAGCAGCGCATCCAGATGGGCCGTCCAGGCACCTTGGCGCGCAATCTCTGCCGGATTCACAGCGCTGGCATCGGACTGCCCTTGCTGGCACACCGTGGCCTGAGCCTGGGCTACATCGGCAGCCAGACGCAGGTAGGCTTCCAGCTCATGTCCTTGAGCCAGTTCGCGCAAACGGGATGCGCGGGCGGTATACAGCTCATGCAATTCAGGCCGCAGGATGGGATCGAAATGCCGCGTCGATTCCTCTGATGGAACCGAGCGGCGAACAGGGACTTCGTTCATGCCTTGCCTTCCTTCACGTCTTTCTTTGCCGCTTGCAGTTCGTCATGCCAGCGATCGTGGTGATGACGTATCCAGGCTTTGGAGACATAGCCTGTCACCATGCCGGTGATGGAGCCACGCACCCAGATCGCCAGATAAATATGGCCCAGAATCAGCAGGATCAGCCCGATCCCGGCCACGGAGTGGATCAGGATGGCCAGACGCAGTACGGGAATGGAGAAGAACTCGGCAAAGTAGGCGCGCCACATGATCAGGCCCGATACCAGCAGCGTGAGGATGGATAGCATGATCAGCCAGAACAGCACTTTCTGACCGGCATTGTATTTGCCGATTTTCAAAGGCTGCTTGGCGTTGTTCAGGATCACGCCTTTGACGTTACGGAACCAGATCAGGTCTGTTTTGGCTGGCAGGTTGTACTTCACAAAGCGGACGAACATATAGCAAAGGCCAACGAAAACGGCGATCCCTAAAAAGGGATGCAGAACACGTGCCAGTTGCGGGGTGCCCAGAAAGGAACTTAACCAGGAAAAAGAGGGAAAGAACCAGGACAAGCCCGAGGTCGCTGCCAGGAAAAAACACAGCACGACGGCCCAGTGGCACAGTCGCTCGGGGAACTTGGTGCGCAGAACAAGATTATTTTTCTTGGACATGATCGCCTCCTTCCGTTTCCGTGTTGTCCGCGTGCTCTTTGTCTTCGTCAATACTGTTGGGGCCCACGCCGATGAAGTGGGCCGCCATACCCGCTACCGCCACAGCCCCTGCTACTGCAGCGGCAGGTTTGAGCACATCTTTCCAGCCACCTACTACCGAGCTGATGTGCGGGTCTTTGGGCAGACCGGCATAGCGCTGTGGATCGTCCGCGTGTTGCAGCACGTACATGACGTGGGTGCCGCCTACACCTTGAGGATCGTACAGGCCGGCGTTCTCATAGCCACGCTCGTTCAGGTCCTCGATACGGCTAAGGGCCAGATCCTGCATTTCCTGTTTCGAGCCAAACGCAATGGCGCCGGTTGGGCAGGTTTTCGCGCAAGCTGGAGCCTGACCTACGGAAACGCGGTCCGAACACAGGGTGCACTTGTAGGCCTTATTGTCTTTCTTGGAAATACGCGGCACGTCAAAAGGACAGCCTGCCACGCAGTAACCGCAGCCCACACACAGGTCGGACTGGAAATCCACAATGCCATTGGCATACTGAACAATCGCACCGGGAACCGGGCAGGCTTTCAGACAACCAGGGTCTTCGCAGTGCATGCAGCCGTCCTTGCGGATCAGCCATTCCAGTTTGCCTGCTTCGTCCTCGTGCTCGGTAAAGCGCATCAGGGTCCAGCTGTCGGGGCTCAGGTCGCTGGGGTTGTCGTACACGCCGACGTTTTCCTCAACCTGACCACGCAAGTCGTTCCACTCATTGCAGGCAACCTGGCAAGCCTTGCAGCCGATGCAGATGGACACGTCAATCAGCTTGGCGACTTCCATCTGGTGGTCACGCACCTGCGGGGCAGGCGTGACCGAGTTGGTGGCCGAACGGCGCACTATGTTTTGCGAATTCATGCCGTGGCTCCCTTCATTTTCTCGACATTGACCAGAAAGGCTTTGAACTCCGGTGTTTGCGTATTGGCATCACCTACGCCGGGGGATAGCGTATTGGCCAGGAAGCCCTTGCGGGTTTCACCTTCAAAACCCCAGTGGCAGGGGATACCAATTTGCTGCACTTCCTGACCGGCAACGGTCAGGGTGCGCATGCGCTTGGTCACCACGGCCTTGGCGGTGATGTAGCCGCGCTTGGTCGTGACTTTGACGGTGTCGCCGTGACGGATGTCTTTTTCAGCGGCCAGTTGCTCGCCAATTTCCACAAACTGTTCAGGCTGCAACATGGCATTCAGATAGGAATGCTTGGTCCAGTGGCGGAACAGCTCGGTAATGGAGTAGGTGGTGGCCACATAGGGATAGTCGTGACGATTCCCCATGCGCTCGGCATCGTTGGAAAGAATCCGGGCTGTCGGGTTATGCGTCACTTTTTCGTGCAGCGGGTTCTTCGCAATCGGGCTTTCCACCGGCTCGTAGTGTTCCGGGAAGGGGCCGTCATTAATGCCTTTTTCCGAGAACAGGCGACCCAGACCTTCGGGCAGCATGATGAAAGGCGCAGCCGGGCTGCCTGGAGGCAGGTTGGCCGGGAAATCCGGAATATCCGCCCCGGTCCATTGCTTGCCGTCCCAATGCAGAATCTGGCGATGTTCATCCCATGGCTTACCCATTTCATCCATGGACGCACGGTTGTACAGAATGCGCCGGTTGGCAGGCCAGGCCCATGCCCAGCCGGGAGTGTTGCCCAGGCCCGTGTCAGTATTGTCCCGATTGGCCATCTGGTTGCCTTTCTCTGTCCAGGAACCGGCAAACACCCAGCAATAGCTTTGGGTGGTGCCGTCGTCGCGCAATTGCGCGAAGCTGTCCAGCAATTGGCCCTTGCGCAGAATCTGCTTGCCGTTCTCGTCGAAAACGTCAGCCAGCGCATAGCCATTGGCCTCTTTGGCCACTTCTTCCGGATGCGGGAAATGCGGGTCGTGATAGGTGTCGGCGTCCCAGGTCATGCTCAGGATTTGCTCGGGACAGGCACCGCCTTCTTCTTCGTACAGGCGACGCAGTTCCATCATGATTTCGCCCAGAATATTGGGGTCATGACGGGCCAGCCCCGGAGGTTGCTGACCGGCATAGTGCCATTGCAACCAGCGGCCCGAGTTCACGATGGAACCGTCCTCTTCAGCAAAACAGTTCGATGGCAGGCGGAACACCTCTGTCATCACTTCTTCAGTCTTGATGTCGTTGAACTGGCCTTCATTGCGCCAGAAGTTCGAGGTCTCGGTGACCAGCGGGTCCACAATAACCAGGAACTTCAGCTTGGACAGGGCCTTGGACGTCTTGTTCTTGTCCGGCATCGCGGCCAGCGGGTTAAAGCCTTGGGCGAAGTAACCGTTGACTTTGCCTTCATACATCATGTCGAAGTAGGCCAGCATGTCGTAGCTGCGATCCCATTTGGGCAGCAGGTCAAAGGCAAAATCGTTGGCTTGCGTGGCGTGCTTGCCGTACAGGTTCTTTAGCAGGGAGATGAAGAACTTGGGTGTGTTTTTCCAGTAGTTCACCTGACCGGGCAACACATCCTTGGGCGTGGTTTCTTCCAGGTACTGCGCCAGTGTCTGCTGATTGTCCGAGGGCAGGTTCATATAACCTGGCACACGCAAGGACAGCAGGCCCAGGTCGGTATAGCCCTGGATATTGGAGTGACCGCGCAAGGCGTTCACGCCGCCACCGGCCATGCCGATATTGCCCAGCAAAAGCTGAATCATGGCGGCGCCACGAATAATCTGTGCGCCACCCGTGTGGTGCGTCCAGCCCAGCGCATACAGCCAGGTCAGGGTTTTGTTCTTGGCCGAACAGGAACCAATGATTTCGGCAATCTGCAGGAAATCGGCCTGTTTGACGCCGGTAATGTTCTCCACGACTTCGGGCGTGTAGCGGTCCACGTGGGTTTTCAACAGCTGCAGCACGGAGCGTGGATGCGTCATGCTCATGTCGCGCATCACTTCGCCGTTCTCGTCCACTGCATAGGTCCAGGAGGACTTGTCGTACACCTTGGTTTGCGGGTTAAAGCCCGAGAACACCCCTTCGTCAAAGGTGAAGTCGTCGCGCACGATCAGGGAGGCGTTGGTGTAGGAGCGCACGTACTCGTGCTGAATCTTGTCGTTCTCCAGCAGCCAGCGCACCATGCCCATCAAAAAGGCGGTGTCCGAGCCAGCGCGGATGGGCGAGAAGATGTCCGCCACGGCCGCCGTGCGGTTAAAGCGCGGGTCCACCACAATGACCTTGGCCTTGTTCTTGATCTTGGCCTCGATCACCCATTTGAAACCGACCGGGTGGGCTTCGGCAGGGTTGCCGCCCATCACAATCACCACGTTGGCGTTCTTGATGTCCACCCAGTGGTTGGTCATGGCACCGCGCCCAAAGCTGGGGGCCAGGGCCGACACGGTCGGGGCGTGACAGAGCCGCGCCTGACAGTCGATGCCCAGCATCCCCAGGGCACGGGTAAATTTGAAGTCCAGCAGGCCGGTTTCGTTGGATGCGGCCGAGGAAGCCAGAAAGCCCGAAGATAGCCAGCGGTTCACAACCTGGCCTTTCTCGTTCTTGGCAATGAAGTTGGCGTCGCGGTCGTCTTTCAGCAAACGGGCGATGCGCTTGGTGGCCTCGCTCCAGCTGATCTTGACCCATTCTTTGGAGCCTGGCGCGCGGTATTCGGGGTGCAGCAGCCGGTTTTTGGAATGAATCATGTCCAGCAGGCCTGCGCCTTTCGGGCAAAGCGAGCCACGGCTGACCGGGTGATCCGGGTCGCCTTCAATGTGGAAGATGCGCGGCTTGGCGTTTTTTGCCCCGTCCCCCATCGAATACATCAGAATGCCGCAGCCCACTGAACAGTAAGTACAGTTGTTGCGTGTCTCTTTGGATCGAAGGAGTTTGTACGGGCGGACGGCGGCAGAAACCTGGGCGGCGGCTGTCGAAAGTCCCATCGCGGTAGCTGACAGCGCAGCTGCCCCAGCACCAAGAATTTTGAGAAATTGACGCCGACCAAAACTTGGCACGGTGTTATTCATGAAGGATTCTTCTTGCAAAAAAGGTAGTGGCAAAAGGATCACTAGTTGCCGGGCCGGATTATAGCAGTCTGAATATAAGGTGCTTGGCTATTGGCATATAGGTCCTTGAAAAGGCAATAGTTGTGGCATAAAGGGCACTGTGAAAGTCGCCATATAGTTGAGAATGTATGCTATTCTCACTTGGGTTTTTCTTATCCTGCTGCCGCCATCTGCCCAAAAAAGCAGAGCTTCGGGCGGATCGGGCAGGGGCGCCTTCCTCTCTTTATTCCTATGATCAGATTCACGGTGTCGGACTTTGATCGGCTCGGTAGTCCGGCGGGATTCCGCTATCGCTTGCCTCATTACGCGGGCCCGGATCGGGGTAGGGAAGAGCTTTGCATTGCGGAAGGACGCGTGCAGGAGCATGAAGTCCGGCCCGGCATCAAGCTGGTGCTGTCGGACATCGTGACGCATCATCATTACGAATCCAGTTCAATCAGCGCTCCGCAGTTTTCGGCCATTGTGATGTTGCAAGGCCGGGCGCAGACCCAGTTTGCCAGTCAGACTTCACAGAGTCTGGTGGCACAAAGCGGCATCAGCATTGCGCACAGCGATGCCGTGGCCATGACGGGTATTCACCCTGCGGGGCAGCGACTGCGCAGCATCAATATCTCCTTGAGTTCTCCTGAAGGTGTAGGGGATTCGCGGCTGGCCGATACCTTGTCCAAACTGATGGGCCCTTCGGGTTTGCGCATGCAGCAATGGACGGTACCACCGCATTTGCTGAGCACGCTGGAGCATTTGATCGATAGCCCCTGGCAGGGAGCCACATACGATTTGCTTCTGGAGGGAGTCAGCCTGCAAGTGCTGGCCCATGCGCTGGATGGCCTGGCTCAAAAGCCTGTTAAAGAATCGCCCGCCATGGCTCGTGACCGGCAATTGCTGGAACGGGTGCGGGAGCGCTTGTACAACGCGCCGGGTGAAGACCACACTTTGGCGGATCTGGCCAAGCTGGCCTGCATGAGTCCCAGTACCTTGCGGGTGAAGTTCCAGGCTACCTACCAGTGCTCGGTATTTGGCTGGTTGCGTGAACGCCGCCTGGAGCTGGCGCGCGATTATCTGGCCCAGGGCTGGAGTGTGCAGCAGGCGGCTCACTTTGTGGGTTATCGCCATGCCACCAATTTCGCCACCGCCTTTCGTGAACGCTACGGGATTTCGCCCAGCGAATTGAATTGAAACAGCAGGGCGGCCAGCTCTGTCATTGTTCAAAGCTCTTTAGGCATTTGCCATTACCCAGTCCGGCTTGCCTCGTCCATCCTGAAAGAGATTGTCCCCTTTACGGGGCGTTTTTTTCTTGTTTCAGACAGAGCTGTGTTGCCTTCCTCGCTTCCTCCCTATCCCTTGATGGTGCTGATTCTGGGCCTGCTGGCCTGCGTTGCGCCTGCCACGATTGACGCTTATTTACCTGCTTTCAGCGCCCTGGAGCGCGAGTTTCAGGTGCCGCCTGAAAGCGTGCAGCAGACCCTGGGTGTGTATATGTCGGCCTATGCGGCGATGTTGCTGCTGCATGGCACCCTGTCCGATGCCTGGGGGCGCAAGCCCGTGATTCTGGCGTCCTTGCTGGTGTATATCACCGGCTCGGTAATGGCGGCTTTGGCACCCAACATGGATTGGCTCCTTGCAGCTCGGGTGCTGCAAGGCTTGTCGGCTGGGGCTGGCCTGGTGATCGGTCAGGCTATGGTGCGGGATTGCTATCAAGGCGAACAGGCGCAACGGACACTGTCTTATATCGTTGTGGTCTTCAATGTGTCGCCCGCTCTGGCCCCGATTGTGGGCGGCCAGCTGATTGCCCATTTGGGCTGGCGTTCGGTGTTCTGGATGCTGGCCGTCTTGGCAGCGGCGGCTTGCTATTTGTGCATGCGTCGCTTGCCTGAAACCTTGCCCAGCAGCCAGCGCCAGCCCTTGGCCTGGCGTCAATTGCGTAGCGATATCGCGCAATTGCTGGGGGATGTTTCGTTCATGGGCATGAGCCTGGCTTTAAGTCTGCTGGTCGGAGCCCAGGCCTTTCTGATCGGCGCTGCGCCGGATTTCATTTCCCATACCCTGAATCTTCCCGAAACGGCCTTTGCCGTGCTGTTTGTGCCTTTGGTGATTGGGGCCATGCTGGGTGCATTGGCGTCTGCCCATCTCGTGCGGTACTGGGGGGATATCCGGATTATTCGCCGTGCCTATGGCCTGATGCTGAGCAGTTGCGCTGCCTACACCTGGTATCTGGCCAGCAGCGCTGCGCACCCCGCCTTGCCTTGGGCAGTGTTGCTGCCTGCTTTCTTCACTGCGGGTCTGGCCATGCAGATGCCGGTGGTGACCATGCGCATCCTGGCTCAAGTGCCCAGCCGGGCAGGGCTGGCGGCATCCTTACTGGGCTTTTGCCAGATGACCACGTTTTCTGTTGTCAGTGGCTGGCTGGTGCCGTGGGTTTATGGGCAGCCCTTGCGTATGTCTGCTGCCATGCTGATCTGCGTAGTGCTGAGTGCAATTAGCTGGTTTTGGCTGCAACAAGGCGCTGATCGACGCTCAGCCTAGGAAGAAAGCGACAGGACTGATATTTGGAATAGCGTTTCTGCGTTTAGGGATACGCTCTTGCAAATTCCGTAGATGATAATTGTTCGCATCTAAAACCTGTCCTGAGATCCACGTTCATGCCTGCTGTTTCTACCTGTTCTGCTCGTTCAAGACTGCGCTTGCTTGCTTCCTTAACTCGTTCGGCCATGTTGCTGGCTGCTGCTGGCGGTCCGGTCTGGGCGCAGGGCACAGCCGCTGATGCGCCAGCGGAATTGTCTGCCATTACCGTCAAGGGCAATCGAGACCCTGGAGTGACGGAAACCGATCCCTCCTACACTACCAAGGCCATGAGCACGGCCACGGGCCTGTCTCTTTCTATCAAGGAGACGCCGCAATCGGTCAGCGTGGTCACCCGGAAAATGATGGATGATCGCGGCATGCAGACAACGGCGGACGCCCTGCAAAGTGCGCCCGGCATGTCGGTCACGCGTAGCGATACCAACCGTTATTCCTTTTCGGCTCGCGGCTTTGATGTCGATAACTATCAGTTTGATGGGTGGACGCAGCCTATTTTGTCACCTTGGGCTTTTGGTGAAAGCAATCTGGATCTGGTGGTTTTTGATCGGGTCGAAGTGGTGCGAGGCGCAACCGGCTTGATGACCGGGGCAGGGAACCCGTCGGCGGCAGTGAATTATGTGCGTAAACGTCCCTTGCGTGACTTTGCGGCCTCTGCCGGTGCCAGCGTAGGCAGCTGGAATTTTGCTCGTGGCTATGCCGATATTTCTACCCCCATCACCAAAGACGGCCGCATTCGTGCACGTTTGGTCGGGGCGTATGGCAAGGCTGACAGCTATACCGATCTGCAAGATACCAAGACGCGTACCTTGTATGGTGTCATCACCGCGGACCTTATGCCCGGCATGGAACTGACAGGCGGCGTGGCTTACCAATCCAGTGCCAATAACGGCTTTGGCAGCGGCTTTCCCTTGTTCTATAGCGATGGCACCCGTACGGATTTTGATCGCTCGGTTTCCAATAATGCCAAATGGGCGCGTATTGAAAATGACACCACTACGGGCTTTATTGACCTAAGCCATCAGTTCACCAACGATTTGAAGCTGCGCGTTACCTATAACCAGTCGGTGACGGATGCGTCCATGAAACAAATCTTCAGGGGCGGCTATCCCGACCGTGAAACCGGTCTGGGAACAGCGAACTCCTTTTCGTATTACAAGGGCGATGTACGTCGCAAAGCTTTCAATGCGTCCTTGTCCGGTCCGTTTGAGTTGTTTGGCAGAGAGCATGAGTTTTCTCTGGGCTGGATGAGCTCCGAGGACCGCGTGGACTTTCCGCAATATCGCGCACTGGCGCCAGTGCCGAATGCAGGGAGTTTCTACGAGCCGGGCCGTGTACCCGAGCCGAATTGGTCTAGCGAACCTAGTCAGGCAGATGACCTGGTCAGTAAGCAGTCCGGGGCCTATGCGGTAGGACGCTTTGCCTTGATGGACAATCTGCGCTTGATGGTGGGCGGCCGCATCAGCAATTGGGAAACCGATCAAACCTACTTTGGCACTAAGCGTCAGTATCGCCATAAAGATCAGTTTGTCCCCTATGCCGGTCTGATCTACGACTTCAACGATACCTATACGGCCTACGCCAGCTATACGGAAATTTTCAAGCCGCAAAATGCCCGTAATGAACAAGGCCAGATTCTGGATCCCATTACCGGCAAAAGTTATGAGCTGGGCATCAAGGCCGCCTGGCTTGATGGTCGTGTAAACGGCGCTTTGTCGCTGTTCCAGACCCGCCAGGATAATCTGGCTGAAGCGACTGGCAATAACGTCATTGGCGCACCACCTAATACACCTGCCTATCGTCCTGTATCAGGTGCCAAAGTAGAAGGGGTGGAGCTGGAAATAGGGGGCGAATTGCTTCCTGGCTGGAATCTGGCCAGCAGCCTGACGACCTTTACCGCTAAGGATGCACAAGGCAAACCTATCAACACCAGCAAGCCGCGCACCTTGTTCAAGCTCTACACCACGTATCGCTTGCAGGGCGACTGGCAAGGCCTGACAGTCGGTGGTGGTATTGATTGGCAAAATCGTATGTATCAGAACGCCACTGGCCCTGACAGACAGGCCGTGAAAGTAGAGCAGGGCAGCTACGCCATTGTGAATCTGATGGCCAGTTATGACTTCAACAAGCGCGTCTCGGCCACCTTGAATGTGAACAACCTGTTCGACAAGAAGTACTACTCGCAGATCGGCTTTTATAACCAGGGCTGGTACGGAGCACCGCAGAACGTGATGCTGTCTTTGCGGGCGCAGTATTAAGAGGGGAAGGCTGTAGTGCCTGAAGCAAAAGCCTGCTTGGCGATAACAAGCAGGCTTTTTTCATTGGAAGCAGATACGTCAGCTGTTGTATCTCGGATATGGAAATCTTGTGGCTCAAGGACTACAAGCACAGCGCTGTCCGGCTGCTTTGAGGCCTGTGGGCTACAACACTCAGGACACCAAAGCCAATAAATCAGTCACGCCAATATCGACACCCGCTTGATACAACAAGGTGCTGGCCTGGCCACGATGGTGAGTCTGGTGATTAAAAAAGTGCGTCACCAAAAGCGCAAAGTCCTTCTCCATGCCTTGGCCCGCCATATTGCTATAGCGTAGCGTTTGGCCCAGTTGTTTCACTGTCAGTGTGGCCGCCCAATCAATAATGATCAGGTCCAGTTTGCGACGGTACTGATCCAGTTCCGCCAAGGTGCTAAACAACTGCTGATCCAGTGCACAGGGCTTGGCAAACACCCCGATTTCTTCGCGCAAAGTGTGGGCATCAGGATGCTGGGCAAAGCGATGCAGCCAGACAGTGTCCCCAACTGCAATGTGCATCATGGTCTTGAACAGCGAACCAAAGAAGGCCCCACGTTCCTGATGCAAGTCCTGCGCAGAAAGACTCGCAGCGGCGTCGTAAAGACGTTGGTTCATCTGGCTGTTGTACGAAGCCATGCGGATGGCGGTTTGGGGTGTCATGGAAAGAGTTTCCGGGCAGCGTGATTGGCATTTTAAAAAATGCTGGAAATGCGTATCTCCAGCATCTTATGCAGCCGCACGACATAGAGTAAACGGTTTGCGGAACGACTTCCGTTTTTTATGTTCTCGGATAGGTTTCACGTACGCCCAAAGAGCTGAGCAAGCCCAGCAAGCTGATGACGACAGCCAAAGACAAGCCGCCTATGTAGGCTGCTTCGGTGGACAGGGAAAGCGATAGAAGATGTGAAACCAGCCATCCATACAAGGACTGAATAATGGCTGTGACTAAAAACACCCCCATGTTCACATAAGCAATTGCGGATCCCGTGATATTGGCCGGTACACTTTCCTTAACCGCAGCAAAACAGACGACCACCTGTACACCGCTGGACAGGCCTATCAGCGCAAAGCACAGATACGCGGTGTACAAGCCGGGACTGGGGATAAGCATCAAGTACAGCCAGGCGAGTGTGTTGAGCAAGGCGGATACCCAGATAAACAGCTTTCTGGTTTGGAACTGATCGGAAATCTTTCCAAAAAACAGGGACGAGAAACCGTAGATCAGTAAAGCAACCGTGATGATCATGGACGCATCCAGGGCGGAGATGCTCATCGCACGAGTAAATAAATGCGTGCCCCATAGTCCTGAAAAAGCATAAAACGTGCCATTTGTGCCAGAGATAGCCAGCATGATCAGGCCCAGTTGCTTGTTGGAGACAATAGAGGGCCAAGTGCCACCAGGGGGCTGGTGAATTGTTTTAGTGGTTTTAGGTGTCTCGGGGGCCCCAGTGTTTGGAGCGCGCCATAAGCAAAAAATCAAAACAGCGAGCACAAGGGTGACCGCACCGACGCCAATAAAGGCCTGCCTCCAACTGACATAGCTCAGGATGAATAAAGAGGGGGCCTCAGAGAACACGGCCCCCAAGGTGCCAATCAACATTGTCAGTCCGGTGATAAACCCGAACTTGCTGCCATCGAACCAGATGGCATTGTTTTTCATGACGGACACAAAGACTAAGGACATCCCCAGTCCTACAAGGCCTGGTCCCAAAAGTGCCATTCCATAGTTCTGGGCGCTGCCCAAAATGATGGTTCCCAGCCCGGATAGCAAGGTTCCGACTACAGCGGGAATTCGGATTCCATAACGATCAACCACCATGCCTGCGGGGACTTGCATCAGGGTGTAGACCCAGAAATGCAGGGCTGCAATGCTCCCTACAACTGCTAGACGTAGTTCCAGACTGTCGGCTATGTACGAGGAAAACGTGGCGGGGGAAAAGCGGTTGAAAAAACCAATGAAAAATGCGCTGGATAGCAGGAGGTAGCTGATGAGGCTTGCATTCTTTTTGCTCTTCATTAGCTTTTCTCGTCGCTGAATTCACTCGAAAGAATAATTTTAATTATTTTTTTATCGAATTTATGAACATTTTTTTCTGCATCAGTGTAATTTCCTGTGACTTCATTGTGTAGTCCTTTTTGTTGGTATTGAACGATCATGTCATCCTCACGTATTACTTGGTCTAGTCGTTCAAAGTATTTTTCACAGTTTTCTTTAAATTCTTTTGTTTCTATTATTGATTCATCGAACGCATAACCAACTTCTATGCTTGTTTCTGTTTCGTTTATCGGTATTTTCTGTATCCACCACATGCAATCAATGCTATTTATTACAAAAAATCCTGGAAATATTATGCAGAAGTGAGTTCCTTTCAACCCCTCTCCATAGGAATCTTTGTTTGGGGGAAGCTGTAAATGTTTATCTTTTGGTTTAAGTGCTGCTGTTTCTTTTGATAAATGGAAAACCCCCATCCATTGTCCTTCTGAATCTATCCCCTCAACTGCCTGTTTACCAATGGATTCTGTATGTATGAAAGGAGTGTGTAGGGTTTCCATATCTACTTCAGTATAGAGTTTCCAGTTGGCTTTGATTTGATATTTTCGCCGCTGCACGCACCTCATATCCTTGGTGGAGTGGGGCCTGGCTATTTTTTCTAGATAGTTTCCTAGAAATTGATCTATTCCTAATGTTGGGGATTTTTCTAAGCATATAAAAACCATGTTTTCTCTGGTTTCACATGGTATTTCAACTAGGTCTAAATTTTTTTCGTTTTTGCATTTATTGTTAATTTCGTATCCGGTTGTTTTTTTTATTTTTCCTTCGGTGCTATATGTCCATTTGTGGTATGGGCATGTTATTTGTTTTATTTTTCCACTGTCTTTTTCAATTACAGGTGCTCCGTGATGTCTGCAGGAGTTTATGAACGATCTTATTTTTAAGTCTGACCCCCTTATTGTTATTATGTTGGTATCTAAATAGGTTTTTAATATGTAGCTTCCCGGTTCTTTTATGTCATTGCTTAGGCATGCGAAGTGCCAGGAGTTTTGAAATAGGAAATTTCTCTCTCTCTGGGCCCAGCTTTTTGATTGATATACAAATGCAGGTGGTCGTTGAGCTTCGTTAATATCAAGAAAAACTTTCTTGAGGGAATTTTCTAGTTCCATATTGTCTCCTTTAGTTATCTCAATATGGTATCTCTTATCATTTTTCATTTATGAAAATATGAATTTTAGTTCGTAACTCTTTGTTTTTTCTATGGGTGGGATACAAGGGCTATATCTTGTTGTAATTTTTTTGTTAGGGCTGTATTTGTGATTGTCATTGGATGGGCTGACTGCATTAGGACTTTTGATGATTTCAGCTCTTGACCTAAATATAAGTAGTCAGCTACATTTCAGCCATGATCGTTATGTGGCAGCGCGATGTTTGAACTCAAGGACCTTCCTAGCTACGACACTCTGGTAAAGATGGGCGTCGAGTACCGCAACCCGGATGTGGATGGGTTGCAGGCTTGGCTTATCTGGGCTTCGGCTACCAGTGAAATGTTGTCGGCTTTTGAGGCCAATCTTGATCGCACTTCCGGCTTGTCGCAGACGCAGTTTTTTGTGCTGATTCTGCTTAAACGCAATCCGGATGGCTTGAGCATAGGCACGCTGGCAGATGGGGTGTCGGTAACGTCGCAGACGATGACTCGCATTATTGATCGCATGGAAGTTGCCGGTTTATGTGATCGGGAGCAACACCCTCAGGATCGTCGTGCCTGGTTGGTTCGCCTGACAGAACATGGGGCCGAGGTTTTGGGTAAAGCCTTGCCGGCTCACTATGTGTGGGTTGCTGAACTGATGAGTCATTTCGATGCGCAAGAACGCGATGTGCTTGTGCGCTTGATGCTCAAGCTCAATCAACAAGGCATCTTGCCCAAGACAAACGGCGGCTGATTGTCGGCCGTTTTTTTTAAATAAATATGTAGCTTGCTGTATAACAGCCAGGAACATTTATCATGAAAGTATCTGCTAGTGATCCGCAAGCTGTCGGGACAGGTTTGCGTGCCTTGATGGTTGTCTGCGCTTTAGCGGTGGTTTCGCTGCTTTACCTGCCTTTGCCCATTCTTGGGGCCTTGAAGCAAACCCATGGCATTGATGCGACGGGCATGGTGAGCAGCTTTGGGTTTGCCTACGCAGCCGGGTTTCTGATCTTTGGTCCCCTGTCCGATCGAGTGGGGCGTCGCAATGTCATGGTCGCAGGCCTGCTGGCCCTGGTTGGGGCGACAGCGGTGCTGGCCGTAGCAAGTACCTCCTGGTCCCTAATGGTCGGCCGTGTGTTGCAAGGCTTGGCGGCCTCTTCTTTCCCTCCCGTAGCGATAGCTTATCTGGCAGAGCGAGGCAGCCCACGTCAAAGGGTGTGGAGTGTGGCCTGGATGAGTACGGCATTTCTTTCCGCTGGTTTGCTGGGGCAGATTTATGGCGGACTGGTTGCTGGACCTTGGGGCCTGGCGGCTGCCTTTTGGCCGCTGTGTCTTGTATTCGCCTTGACGGCCTGGTGCTTGTGGAAGAAACCCGTTGATATGCAGGCGGGCCAAGGCTCAAGCGGATTTTTCAGCAATTACAAAGCCATAGGTGGCTTGTTGGCTGATGCACGATTGCGCCGTGTTTACCTGCCTGCATTCTTCCTGCTGATGTGTTTCGTTGCTTTCTACATGACCTTGGATAGCAAGCTCGGAATGAAATTTGCGCAGTTGGGAATTTCTCCTTTGATGACACGGGCTGTGGTGGCGCCTGCTTTTTTGACGCCCCTGCTGGTGGCTGTCGTGATGCCGAAGTTAGGGCCGCAGCGAACCTTGTGCGCTGGATTAGTGTGTGCTGCCACCGGCTTGGCCTTGAGTGCATGGGCTGGGGAAGAGCACCTGATGGCTTTGCTGGGCGCCAGTTTCCTGTTTGTGGCCGGGCTGGGTATCAGCGTTCCTAGCTTGATTGCTCGAGTGGCAGGGGTCAGCGATATCTCGGTGCGGGGATTGGCCGTGTCGCTCTACACCTTTGTGCTGTTTATTGGCGCAAGTCTGGGGCCGTGGCTGGCTCAACAGACTGCGGATATGGCTTTGGCCAGCACCTATTTGCTGCTTGCTGGCGTATTGGCCATCTGCGCGATCTACGCCGTTTTTTCCAACTAGGAGTCCGCAACGATGCGAGTTCGTCTTCCCCTTTCTGCTGCGCTTGCTGTTGCAACGCTGCAAGCTGCCTGGGCTTTTCCTGTGCAGGCACAGAACAGCCTTTCTACTACGGAGAATGTCATGAGTACCACAATCAATAATCCAGCTGCCGCCTTTGTTCCAGAAGCTTACGTTCAGGTGGCCCAAGGTGCTGTCAGTGTGGATGGTGAAGCCGTTGTATTGACCCGTTATGAGCGTGAAGATGGTCGAAATTCAGGTTTGGAAGGTGAGCACTTCAGCTCCGTCGTGTCTGAGTCCGGGCGGCTGAAAGGCTTTGCGCATATCTCTTTGGATCTGGTGGACCGGCCCTTGCCCAGCGCCGAACGTAGTGAGGCGATCGCCCGTGCTTTCTTGAAGGAGCATGCCCCTGACCTGCTGCCAAAAATGGAGATTCATTGGGTCGATACCCATGATGAGCCTATCCGCGTGGAGCGGAATGGACGTACCGAGACAGTGACCTTGACCGGCATGAAAGTGAAGGCGCGCAACCTGGAGGATCGCCTGTGGTTCTGGGTCATTGTTGGGCCGGATGAGCAGCCCATGGTGTTCGAGCGTGACATTACCTGGATTACTTTCCCTGGACATCGCAAGACAGAGAAGTGGCTGCATGATAGCTGGCTGAAGCAGCAAAAGACGGATTTTGCTAAGGGTAATAAAGGTGTTTAAGCCGACCTCAAGGTGTATTTGACGCTCCTTTGACAAGGCCCTGGTTCCGGTTTGGAAGGTCTTTGTGCAAGCGCAGTTTTAGCCGTTCAGGCCAAGGCTGCGCTTGTTTGTTTCAAGCCTTGCTCCACTTTTATTTCATATATGGAATATCGTTTCTTACCATTTCTTTAATCTTTCCTCTTTTTAAGCGGACAAAACTGTCCGTATAATTTCGGAATGAAAAACCGGAATTTACCTAATCGTTCTGATGCCTTGGAACGCCGGGAACTGTTGCTGGATGCGGCCAATACGGTCTTTAGCAAGTGCGGTGTCACGGCCCCTTTGGATCAGGTCGTGTCGCAGGCGGGGGTGGGGCGGGCAACGCTTTATCGCAACTTCCCTGATCGGGCTGCCTTGATGGAGGCGCTGCTGATAAGGGCAGCCGACCGGATTGAAGAGCGCTTTTTAAGCAAGCGCAAAGGCAATGCCCAGGACTTCAAGGTCTTGATGCAGGTGCTGGCAGGGTTCGCGCTGGAGTCGGCTCCCATGTCGGATTACTGGAAGGCGATTGACCCCAATCACCCCACCATTGTGGGGGTACGCGCACGGTTGGTTGATCTGGCGCGCGAACCCTTGGCAATGGGGCAGGCCGCCGGGCAGTGCAACCCGGCTTTGCAGCCCACGGATATTCCCTTGTTGATTGGCATGCTGGCCGCCAGCTTGCGGGGGCGTACGGACAAGGAAAGGCTGCTGTTCGTCAAACGCTCTTTGAAGTTCTTGTGCGAAGGTGTCTTGTTGCAGGTCGACCGCAATGCTCCTGATTGGGAGCCTGAATGAGTCAGTACATCAAGCCGCACCCGCATTGGGAAGACCATGAAAAGCCCTTCATGCCGGGCTCGCCATCGGCTCCTCACCACGAATCGCATATACGCGTAGCCTATGGTCTGGTTGCGATTCTGGTTGGTTTGACTGGTGGTTTGGGCAATGCCCTGGTGTCGGTGAATTTGCCGACCTTGCAAGGGGAATTGGGATTGACGCCTTCCGAGGCCGCCTGGTTACCTGCTGCCTATGCCATGGTCAATATCACCGCCAATCTGCTGGTGTTCAAGTTCAGGCAGCAATATGGCATGCGTTTGTTTGCCGAGATTGGCCTGGGTTTGTATGCCGTTCTGGCCTTGCTGCACTTGTCCATTAATAGTGCTGAATCACTGATTTTTCTGCGTGGTGCCAGTGGGTTTTCTGGCGCGGCGGCCAGCACCTTGGGCGTCTTGTACATGCTGCAAGCTTTCCCCAGACGCCTGCTAGGCAAGGCTTTGGTGCTGGGGGTAAGTATCACGCAAATGGCTACGCCCTTGGCCTGGGTGCTGTCGCCGTCCTTGATAGAGCTGGGGAATTGGCACGGCCTGTACAGCTTTGAAGCGGGTATGGCCTTGTGTTCCTTTGCGGCAGTGGTGCTGTTGAAGTTGCCCCCCGGCTATCAGATCAAGGCGTTTGAAAAACTGGACTTCCTGGCCTTCGCCTTGTTCGCGCCGGCTGCCGGTTTGCTGATTGCGTTTTTGACGCAAGGCTATATCCGCTGGTGGTTCAACGACACAAGCCTGGCCTGGATGGCAATGGCGTCCTTGTTCCTGTTCACCGTCTGCTCGTTTCTGGAGTATCACCGCGTCAATCCTTTGCTGAAGGTGCGCTGGCTGGCGCAGGGTTCCACCATTTACTTTGCCGTTGGCGCCATGATTTTGCGCTTCATCACGACCGAGCAGAATTACGGCATGGTCAATATGTTGCGCTCTTTGGGCATGGGCTCGGAGCAGATGCAGCCTTTGTTCTGGGTGGTGTTCGTGGGCATCGTGTGCGGCATTGTGCTCAGTGCCGTCACCTTCGGGCCCAAGACGATTCTGGTGCAGGTGTTTGCCGCGATTTTGCTGATTGGCATCTCCAGCTTCATGGACTTTGGGCGCACCAGTCTGGACCGTCCGCAGGACTTTTTCTATAGCCAGTTTGTATTGTCCATTGGCGCAGGCATGTTCATGGGGCCCTTGGTGATGATTGGCTTCAAGCAGGCCTTCAAGTATGGCCCCGACCATATCGTGACTTTCATCGTGCTGCTCAATGTCACCCAGACCTTGGGCGGATTGATGGGCACTGCGACCTTGAGCACTTTTGAGCAGCAACGGCAGCAGCACCATTACGCGGCCATTGTCAGCCATGTGAATGTGGCCGAACCCTTGGTGGCCAACCGCTTGAAACAGCAGCAACAGGCCGTGGGGCCGATGGTGACTGATCCCATGTTGCGGGCGGCGACGGGTACGGCCCAACTGGCACAGATTGCTCGCCGTGAAGCCAATGTCAGGGCTTACAACGATGTTTTTCTGTTGATTGGCATTCTGGCGACGGGCTTTCTGTTGTGGCCCGTGTTGCTGGCTGCTGGCCCCGCTATTCAGTCCAGACGAGCGCAAGCCGCTGCTGGCACTTCTTCGAATTCCTAAACGTAGTCCGTATTTATGAGTCAAGACACTTCATCTGAAAATCAGGATCGCAATAGTGAGCTTGCCGCGCCGACAGACTCGGATAACGATGGCAAGCTGGGTCCGACCAATGCACCTTCTCTGCCCCCCAAGGTCATCAAACCCAGCAAACGCAGCGTCATTGCGATGGCGTTTGTGCTGCTGGGCGGTTTGCTCTTGATCCTGTGGGCCTGGAACCTGGGGCCATTCAAAACCACTCGCGTCACCACTGACAACGCCTATGTGCGTGGGCAGATGACGGTGCTGGCACCGCAGGTAAGCGGCTATGTGTCCGAGGTACTGGTGCAGGACTTTGAACGAGTCCAGGCGGGCCAGCCTTTGGTGCATATTGACGACCGCATCTATAAAGAAAAACTGAATCAGGCGCAGGCTCAGCTGGATGCGGCTTTGGCGGAATTGGCGAACCTGGATCAAGCCCAGGCACAAAACCGTGCCAGCCTGGATGCGCGCAAGGCAGCCTTGGTGTCGGCTCAGGCGGAAGCCCGCCGCTCCGAGGCGGATCGTAATCGTGCCAGGGAATTGGCAAACAAGGGTTCGATCTCGGTGCGAGAGCGAGATCAGGCTGTCGCGACTGCCGAGCTGGGGCGCGGCAATATGCTGCAAGCCAAGGCGAACATTGCGATTGCTGAAGAAACCATCAAGTCCACCGAGGTGGCTCGGGCTACCTTGCAGGCCAAGGTGAAGTCCGCCGAGGCGGCCCTGGGCTTGGCTCGTATTGATATGGATAACACCGTGGTGACAGCGCCCGCAGCCGGTCAGGTCAGCGAGGCATCCGTGCGTCAGGGGCAGTATGTGACGGCGGGTTCGCAACTGCTGTTTCTGGTGCCTGATGCACGTTGGGTGGTGGCGAATTTCAAGGAAACGCAAACCGCGGGTATTCACGTGGGTCAGCTGGCACGGTTTACCGTGGATGGTCTGGATGGCGTAGAGTTTCAAGGCCATGTAGAGCGTATTGCTCCGGCCACAGGTTCCGAGTTTTCCGTACTGCGCGCGGACAATGCCAGCGGGAACTTCACCAAGGTTGTTCAGCGTCTGCCTGTACGAATTGCGATTGATGCCGATCAGCCCGGTATGGAGCGTTTGCGACCCGGCATGTCCGTGATAGCCAAGGTGGATACTTCGGATAAGCCTGATCAGAAAGAGCAGGAGCATGAACAATGATCCTGTCTGCAAGAACGTATGGCATGGCCTTGTTAAGTGGCGCGGCGCTCTTGTCCGGTTGTATGCCTGCATACCGGGCCGCACCCGAGCAGGCACAGGTCGCGACGCCATCGGAGTGGATAGGCACAGCCTCTGAAGGCACTGTTGTTGATTCGGCTTGGTGGAAAGCTTTTAATGATCCGGGTTTGAGTGCGGTTGTGGAAGCCGCCCTGGCACGTAATAACGATATCTTGAGTGCCGCCACTCGTATCGAGCAGGCCAGGGCAGCCGTGCAGTTGGCGGACTCGTCCTTGGGGCCGTCATTGTCCTTTGATACGGGCGCGCATGCAGAGCGGGCATTGGGACCAAGCGGTATGGCAATCAGCCGTGCCGTGCAGCCTGCCGTGCAATTGAATTGGGAGCTGGATTTATGGGGGCGTTTGAGTTCGCAGGCGAAAGCGGCTGAACTCAAGCTGTCCGCCACGCAGGCGGATTACGATGCGATTGCCTTGAGTGTGGCCTCCGAGACAGCCCGTACCTATATTGCCTTGCTGGGTCTGGATGCGCAGTTGCAGCAAGCCAAGGCCACCTCTACATCCCGAACGGAAGCCTTGCGACTGGCGCAGGAAAAGTTTGATGCGGGCTATATCTCTCAACTGGAATTGACCCAGGCCCAGTCCGAGCTGGAAGCGGTAGAGCAGCATATTCCTCAACTGGAATTGGCTATCAGCCGTCATCACAATGCCTTGCGCCTCTTGTCCGGTGAACTGCCTGCGGCTTATCAGCAGAACGCCAGTTCCACCTTGGCGGCTTTAGTGTTGCCTGCACCGGGTGCTGGTTTGCCTTCCGAGTTGCTGCGCCGTCGTCCTGATATTGCGCGAGCCGAGCTGGGTTTGGCTTCCAGAGACGCATCCATGGCAGCCAGCCGGGCTGCCTTTTTGCCGCAGGTTTCCTTGTCGGCACGGGCTGGGGCTTTATACGTCAGCGCCTTGAGTTATGACCCGACCAAGATCTGGAGTCTGGGCGGCAGCATTCTGGCGCCTATTTTTGATCGTGGCCGTTTGCAGGCGCAGTTTGACTCTGCCACTGCCCAGCGTGATGAGGCGGCCTTTGCGTATCGTGGCGTTGTGTTGACGGCTTTTTCGGAAGTAGAAAATGCCTTGGCGGGCCAACGTCGTTTTGCGGAAGAATTAAGCCACGTAACCGCGCGCCGGGATGTATTGAAGCGTTCCTTGGAACACGCCCGCAATCGCTACGAAGCTGGCTATGCCTCTTATCTGGAACAGCTGGATGCGCAGCGTAATCTGTACGAGGCAGAAAACCAGGTCATCGCCGTTCGGGAAAGCCAGTTGCAGAATATGGTGGATCTGTACAAGGCGCTGGGCGGCGGCTGGGATTATGAAAAGGCGATGAAGCGGGAGTAACTTGAAGGAGAAGGTAGAGGTGCTCTGTCAGGTGGAATATGTGTGTTCTTGGGATGATGTCAGGGGTCTGAGCCTTGGACTGCATTAGTAGCAGCAACAGCAAAAGCAACAGCAACACCAAGAAGCAACTCCGCCTTCCTTCCTTCCTTCCTTCCTTCCTTCCTTCCTTCCTACTCCTTGCTACTGCTCCCGCAAAATCCGCCGAATTTCCAGAATCGCCTCGGGCGTCTCCTGCACGCTATGGGAGAAGGGAATCACCAGTTCCGACGTTGCCCCAGGCAGGTGGGAGCTTTGATACGGCACCAGCCCGTCGTCCGAATACAGCAGGTCTTTCTTGGGCGTGTCGTTGGCAATAATGCTGTGGTACCGCACTTGCGTGGAGATCGGCATTCTGGAGGTGATCTGCATGAAGGGATCGCTGTCGCGCAGACTTTCCACGCCATTGGGCAGAATCAGCATTTCATCTTTGGCGGGCGTATTGCCGACAGCCACCTGGCTCAGCTTGTTGAGCTGGGTCACCACCGTAACCGGCAAGGTAATCAGCGCTGCTGCCAAGCGGGAAATACGATTTCCTGCAAACGGCGTGCCCTTGTGGGGCGCGGCAATAAAGATCGCTGTCGTCACACCCGGCAGGGGAGAGAAGTGCACCACATTGCCGAACTCCTGATTCATTTTGGCAATGCTGACATCATCCATTTGATAGCGGTCGCGGGCCGCGTCTTCCAGCAGATTGTCCGACGAGGACACCAGCAAACGTCCCAGCACTCCGCCCATGCTATGACCGATCACCACAATATTGTTCGAGGCGATGGCCTTTCTGCTCGGGTCAAAATGCCGGAAGGTTTCAGTCAGAGCTTTCCGAATCTCGGCATTGTTGTAGGGCAGGGGCAGATTGGTTGGATAGTAGACCTGCCAGATCTGATAGCGATCCCGTAACTCCTCATCGCCCAGCACCTCATTGGCGACGTTAATCCAGGCTTCCGGGCTGCTGGCCAGACCGTGCAGCATGATGATGACGCGGCGATTCGGGTCATAGGGTTGCAGCAGGAATACATGCGGAGCCTCAATACCGCCGTCCCGTCCCAGAACGGTACGCAAAGCCTGGGTCGAGAAGTCCGAGCGCGCCAGCCATAGACCGTAGGCAGAGGTGTAATTGGCCGCCAAGGGCACTTGAACGTCTTTCAGTTTGACGCTGGTTTGCTGGTACGGATCGTAGCCAATAATTGTGGCGTCGCGGGTTTGCAGAACCTGGGACAGCGTTTCGCCGGGGAAGGTAATAATCCCGGTTACGGCCTGGAAAGGCGGCTCGCTGTACGTGCTCTGGAACGTGGTGGGGCTGATGTCCTGGGAGTCGTTCACCACCACCATCTCGGCCCCGAAGCCGTCGCGCCGATAAATGCTGCGCACGCCACGGAACGTCAGTTGCGAGGCGGGAATCAGCTCATGAGGCTGAGGAGCGGTGGCATTGCGTACCTGGGACAGGTCACCACGAATACGCCATTGACCAATCGCTATGGTTTTCTGGAAGGCGTAGCTGGTGTCGTGATACTTGGCGAACAGCAGCATGGTCGCTTGCTGCACGGCGTAGTTGTAGTAGTCCCGTACCTGGGTCTGGCGATCCTCAAAAGCTCGGTCCCCCGGCCTGCGATCCGTGAAGAACAGATAGGCGTAGGCGTAGCGGGCGCTTTGCAGATAGGCATCGAACAACTCGGCCGAGAAGTCCGGCCGGGCATTGCGCCGTCCCTGCAAACGCAAGGCTTCTTGCGTCCAGATCTCGGCCAGGGTGGCCATGCGCTGCTCGGTGTCCAGATTCCATAGCTCTGTCAGTCTGGAAGAGCAGTGGGGGATATCTTTAGCGCATTGCTCGGGCGCGATTGCCAGACTGGTCAGCGTATCGCGTGCAGAGGCGCTGAGCTTGTTGGTGGTCAGGATGTCGCCACGGCGTTGGGCAATGTAGTCCTCGGTGCTGACGGTGGCGATCTTGACGCCGGCGCAGCCGCTAAGCATTACGGCCAGAAATGTGATGGCCCCAGCCTTGTGTAGCCCGCCCCTGTACCCGCCAGATATAAGCCGCTTCAGGCTTGTCGTGATGGCTTGTACCGGTGCCAGGTCAAGCAGCGTGTTCCGTACAGGATTCATCAAGGCCATCACGTTCTGCAGTGGGTTTGTTGACAGGTTTAGAGGAGCTTATTGCCGTGATACGGACTCAAGCAGCGG